>DATBTE010000076.1:0-13354 GCA_036559425.1 Pseudobdellovibrionaceae bacterium
CCTCGATAAAGTCGCTCAACAAGAAAGTGATAAAGCCCTACAAAGTTTATTGGTCACCAATCCTGCCTCCGCCGCTGAATTTTTAATGGAGAACCCTGAGTCTTTAAGTCTTGTTTGTAAAACTTTGCAGGACTATGACACCAATATAAAACACAAGGCAGCCATAAAAACGGTGATGTTCTGGGGAGGCATTGCCATCGCAGGCACACTGCTGGTTGCTACCGGTATCGGAGGCCTCGCGGTTCTTTCGGGAATGGCAGCAGCTAGCACATTGACGACTGTCGCAGCTGGCGCTGCCATTGCAGGAACCGTCACTGCGGGCGGTGAAGCACTTTATTCCACTGGCGAGGCTTATGGCTTTTTTGCTGAGGCTCAAAATCTGCGTTCTTCCGCTTTTGCTGAAGGACTTACGCAGGAATCTTTATCAAAAGCGGATCAAGCAAAGGAGCAAGTTTACTCCGAATTGGCCGAAGCAGGATTTTCCGCCATTTCAATCCTTCCTTTTGCTGCGGGAATTAAATATATAAAAACCGCGGCACAAGCTTCACGTTTAGGTTCTATTTCGAAAGTTGCGACGGAAGGCTCGAAAGTGGAGACCGATTCCATGCGAGCCATCGCCCAGACCCTCAGGGAGGTTTCTTCCAATGATAAGGCTTTAAAGGCTTTAGAGAAGGCGCAAAAAGTGCTCAAAGATGAGGAGATGGGAACTTTTCTGGGGTATCTTTCTGACTTGTCACCCTCTGAAAAGAAAAAGATCTTAAAACTTATTGAACAAAATCCTGAGAAAGTTCCCGAGGCTATTCGTAGCTCCGCTAAAACCGGAGTCTGCCAATGAAAAGATGGCTGGTAATTCTTAGTTTGCTCTTCTCAGTCCAAAGCTTTGCTTGGTCCATACAAGAGATTCGGCGTATTTTGAATCCTCAAAATACTCTTTATGAGGTTTTGCAAATAAAACCAGATGCCTCCGATAAAGAAATCCGAACTGCGTGCCGACGCTTAGTCAGAGCCTATCATCCCGACCTCTTTCCGACCAATTCTCGGGAATATCCGGTGGTCACTGAAGTGATAAAAAAGATCAATCTCTCTCGAAAAACTTTGTTGGATCCGCGGGAGCGGAACGCTTATAACTCGACAATACCGAAATCACGTCCCACAAAAACCTCTGTCTACTCTCAAAAAACAGAATCTCAAGAAACAAGCTCTGCGAGAAAAGCCAACGAAGCCCGGAGAGCTCGAGAATTGCAAGAGGCTGCTAAAGCCAGAGACGCTAGGGAAAGCTGGCGAGTTAATCAAGCCAATAATGCAAGATGGGCAGACTCAGAAAAATGGACGCCAAAGAAGATTAATAAACCGAACAAATCTGCTCCGCCTAAGGAACAACCAGTCAGTCAACAAGAGGTAAAAACTCCGGACGTAAAGGCAGAGACTGCGGCAGAACGCTCTTCGTCTTTAACTTTGGAGGAAAAAGCCAAGGAAACAAATCCAGAACCTAAAGGAATATCAAAAAATCCATATGCAGAACAGGGGATAAAAGCCTACGAAGCTACATCCAAGTGTGGCACGGGCTATTTCGAAAAATTTGTGGATGTGCTTTTATAAGGCGCTCAAGCGAAAAGCATCTGCTGAAGAAGGAGAAAAACTCCCCCCGCTAACATCGTACAACCGATCAGGTAGAGGCGTTTTTCCGGGGGCTTCATTTCCTTGAGAACAAGCTTAGTATAAAGCACCAAACTCATCCCCATGACCGACATTGCAATAATACCCAAGCCAACGGGCCCATAGTGGAGAGCCAATGGCACCAGAATCACAGGAAAAAGGAAAGCTCCGATAAACAAAAAAATACGCGCCATTCAGCCCTATCTTTCTGCGACGCATCCGAAAAAGGTACGGCGTACCTAAATTCCGGATTTGTGTCTTTCTTCGTCGTCTACGTGGGAGAGGATTCCGCCTTTTAAGTTGGGTCTGTAGGCTAAGTGGTTGATGTCGTATATGAATTTGGAACCGTTGACGGCTGGAGTTTGCCACTCTGGACCCATGCGGATCGCGTCTACAGGGCAGGCTTCTTCACAGAAACCACAGAAAATACAACGGAGGATATCAATCTCGTAAGAAATCGGAAACTTCTCTACTGTAGGATCGTTGTGCTCGGCTGCAGTGATTTTTATGCATTCCGCAGGACAGTTTGTGGCACACAGCATGCACGCCGTGCACCTAAGAGAACCGTCTTTTTTAACTGTGAGGACGTGGTTCCCTTTGAAACGGTTTGAATATTCGTACTTCTCCTCTGGATAGTTGAGAGTGTCCATTTTCTTTTTGTTGAAAAGATTCTTCAACAAATGCTTCATGGTGATGACCATGCCGCCTAAGATACCTATCAGATACCATTTATTTTTTTCTGAGTTATTTTGTACTACACTCATAAAGTACCTCTTCTGAAGACAAACTCATTCTTCTTTCTATGCTCAAGCATCACTTCATCTGGACGACGGTTTGTTTCCACTAAAGTTTCGGTTGTTGGAGGCACAAAAACTGGAATTTCTTCTCCCGAAATCAAATGCGCCGCTTGATCCAAAGTTAAAGCTTCAGAAACAATCGTAGTCACTCGCTTGATTTTTTGCTCAAGGCCCTGATGATTGATAAACGTCCCATTTTTTTCCACAAAAGTTTTTAATGGAATCAAGGTCACATTGCCTGTTAAAGACTCAAGCTTTTCGTTCGAACCTGCTTGCATCCAGATTAAGTTTTGCGCTTTTGAAAATTCAGCGATTCTTTCGTGCAAGTCAGGGAAAACCGCTTGGTTTTCTGGTCCTGCCACCACTAAAGTTTTAATCGCTCCACTGTCCAAACCTGACTTCAACTCGGCCCAAGAAGTCGTTACATTGTACTTCTGTAGGGTCTTCAAAAGACCTTTGGTGTTTGGATTTTTATCCCCACGCAGGAGCAAGCCATCGAAAGAATCAAAACTTTCTTTGTTGTTAATCCAGAAGAAGATCTTCTTCGTCTTAAAAGTATTTACGAAAGTGCTGAGAATCGTTTCATACTCTTCGACTGTGTATTGAGCCGTCAGAACCAACGCTAAAGAATCACCGGCCTTTTTCAGTAAAGGGGCAACTTCTTTCGCTGCAGCTCCGGGAGCTAATTCTGTCCAAGTTCCACCTTGGCCTTTTTTTGCCTTTAACAGACGCGCTTCTTTATTGGTAAACTTGTAGATGCCGCGACCTTCATCACACATCCAATGGCCGTTCACTTGCTCATTATAAACCGGTTTTACGCGGAACATGCCTTCTTTATTGAAGTACACTTTTACACTGCAACCTGTAGAGCAGCCCGTGCAAATCGTTTCGGAATCCTTGAGATACCATACCCGCTGACGGAAACGGAAATCTTTAGAAGTCAAAGCACCCACCGGACAGATATCCACCACATTGAGGGAATATTTATTGTTCAATTGAATACCTTCAACAGTGCCGATTTCAGTGCGATCGCCGCGATTGAAAAGACCCAACTCATGGGTTTTAGAAACTTCATCCGTGAAACGAACACAACGAGAGCAGAGGATGCAACGTTCTGAATCCAGAACCACTGTCGGTCCCAAATCCACAACTTTATGTTTCTTTTGCTTTTTCTCGGCCATCTCAGGATCATATTTACCGAATTCCATATATTGATCTTGCAAACCGCACTCGCCGGCTTGGTCGCAAATAGGGCAATCCAAAGGATGGTTGATCAAATGGAAATCAAGTCCCCACTTTACAGCGTCTTTTACTTTGGCAGAGGTGTTATTGATTTTCATGCCTTCAGCGATCGTTGTATTGCAGGCGATCTGAACGCGGGGATTTCCCTCGATCTCTACCATACAGAGACGACACACCCCAGCGACACTCAAGCCCGGATGATAGCAATAGTGAGCGATCGATTGTTTATTCTCGTACATGGCTTCGATGATGGTCGTGCCATTTTTAACTTCGATTTCTTTTCCGTTAATGGTGCATTTCGGCATACGTCGTACCCTTCACTTTAGAGCGTCCTTCACGAACATAGAATTCAAATTCATCACGGAATTTGGATACAAAACTTAATACTGGCAAAGCGGCTGCATCTGAAAGAGCGCAGATCGTTTTACCTTTCATATTGTCAGCAACCTTCTCGAGCAATTCGATGTCCTGCAAACGGCCTTTGCCTTCCAAGATGGAGTGAACGATTTTGTTCAACCAGCCCGTGCCTTCGCGGCAAGGAGTGCACTGACCGCAAGATTCATGATGATAGAAGTGAGTTAACACTCCTAACATATCCACCATGCATTGAGAATCATCAATAACGATCACGGCGCCTGAACCAAGCATGGTTCCGATCCCCGCCAGGCATTCATAATCCATCGTCGCTTTTTCGACTTCCGCCGCCGTCAGTACAGGTGCTGAAGATCCCCCAGGAATCACCGCTTTTAACTTACGGCCTGGCTTCATTCCTCCACCCTCTTTGTTGATCAAATCAATCAAAGAATAAGCCAAAGGAACTTCGTAATTTCCCGGTTTCATGACATTACCAGAAAGTGAAAACAATTTTGTGCCCGGAGATTTCTCGGTTCCATATTTACGGTAAGCTTGAGCTCCATCGCGAAGGATGTATTTCACCGCCGCCAAAGTCTCTACGTTATTTACGATCGTCGGCTTACGCAAATAACCTTGGATCGCGGGGAAAGGAGGTTTCAACTTCGGCTGACCCTTCAGCCCTTCCAAAGAGGAAATCATTCCAGTTTCTTCTCCGCAAATATAAGCACCCGCTCCACTGTAGACATCCATATCGTGGTCAAAACCAGACCCCAGGATGTTTTTACCAAGAAGGCCCGCATCGTAAGCTTCGCGAAGAGCTTTTTCTAAAACAGAGATGGGATAGCGATACTCACCACGCACATAAATATATGATTTTTTAGAACCAATGGCGAAGGCAGAGATGATCATCCCTTCGATCAATTGATGAGGAGCCCGCTCCATCATCAAACGATCTTTGAAAGTACCCGGCTCACCTTCATCCGCATTGCAAAGCAAATAACGGGGCTCATCATTTTTAGGCAGGAAGCTCCATTTAGTTCCCGTGGGGAAACCGGCACCGCCACGCCCGCGAAGGCCCGAAGCTTTCACTTCATCGATGATCTGTTGGGGCTGCATCTTCAAGGCTTTTGCCAGCTCTACGTAACCACCGTGTTTTTTATAGCCCTCAAGACCCACGAACTCATCAAGGTGATAAAATTCTGTTAATAATTTTGTTTCCATTATTTCATCCCTCTCAACAAATTCATCGCAGATTCAGGAGTCAAATTTTCGTAATACTTTTCATTCACCTGCATCATCGGAGCCGTCCCGCAAGAACCTAGACATTCCACTTTAGAAATAGTGAAACGTCCATCTGGACTGATCTCATTGAATTTCACTTTCAATTCATGACAAATGTGGTTGGCAAGTTCACGGCTTCCGTTCAAGGCACAGGAAATATTCGTGCATACTTGAACATGGTATTTACCCACTTTTTCTTGATTGAACATGCTGTAGAATTTGAAAACTTCGTTGATTTTGCTGGCTGGAATATCCATCACTTCAGAGAGGTGATGGATGACTTCCACATTTATCCAGCCGCCGTTTTCTTTCTGAGCCACATATAAACTGGGGATAATCGCAGAATCCTTCACTTCGTAACGTGCAAGTTCCTGCTTAACTTTTTTAATTCCCTCTTCAGACAACTTAAACATCATTCACTCCGACTATCTGTCTAATTCACCGGCAATAAGATTCATACTTGCGACCGTCGCAATGGCATCGGCGATCATCGCCCCCTTCACTACGGAAGGGAATGATTGGTAGATGGCAAAGCATGGAGGACGCACTTTCAAGCGATATGGATTTGCGGTCCCATCACTGATTAAATAGAAGCCCAATTCGCCATTCGCCGCCTCAGTGGCATCGTAAAGTTCACCGACCGGAGGACGAAGACCTTTGATGATCAACATAAAGTGATTCATCAAGCCTTCGATATTGCCATAAACATCCTTTTTCTCTGGAAGAACAATGCCTTTGTCGCGGATCGTGTAATCCCCACCCGGAGGATTTTTACAAACCTGCTCGATAATACGAATACTTTGTTTCATCTCTTCGATACGCACCAGATAACGGTCATAAATATCACCATTGGTGCCCACTGGAACATCGAAGTTCAAAGCATCATAACCATAATAAGGAGCGGCTTTACGTAAATCGAGGTTCACCCCTGAGGCGCGCAGAAGAGGGCCTGTATAACCCCACTGAACTGCTTCTGCAGCGGTCACGGGGCAGACACCTTGAGTTCTTTTGATGAAAATTTTATTGTCCAACATCAGAGATGAAATTTCATCCACTCCTTGTCGCATTTCCTTACAGAAGGCAAGGACGTCATCCCACCAACCTTCAGGGGCATCCTGGGCCATACCGCCGACTCGGGTCATTGACACCGTCAAGCGCGCTCCACAAAGTTTTTCAAACAGAGTGTAAACCTTTTCACGATAGGAAAAGAGATGGAAGAAGGCCGATAAAGCCCCCAAATCCACCCCGCCTGTTCCAACAGCGATAATATGGTCAATAATCCGTGAGAGTTCCATCAACACGACCCGCATTGCCTGGGCTTTTACGGGAATTTCGACTCCTAAAAGTCTTTCCACTGCTTTGCAGTAGCCCACATTATTCATGGGAGCTGAGCAATAATTCAAACGGTCCGTGTAAGGAATCACCTGATTATAAGGATGAGTCTCGGCCATCTTTTCAAAACAGCGATGCAAATAACCGATCTCTGGGTTGGCCCGAACAATAGTCTCCCCGTCAAGTTCCACCATAATACGAAGAGTTCCATGGGTCGCTGGATGAGCGGGACCGATATTTAAAGGAACATATTTATCGTTAAGAATAGAGCCATCAACCCCATTTTCATTATTGAAATGGATGGGTAAGGCTTCTGTGCAGTGCTGCTGAGCATCCGCTTCATAGTCTTTGCGCAGAGGATGGCCAACAAACTGATGATGTGTCAAAATCTTGCGAAGATTGGGATGGCCAGTAAATTGAATACCAAACATATCATAGGCTTCGCGTTCAAACCAATCGGCGCCAACCCATACGCTGAGAGCGGAATCGATGGCTTCGCCTGCACCCACCTCACATTTAATACGCAAGCGCGAGGCATCTTTTGAAGAGAATAAGTGATAGACCACATCAAAACGTTTTGCCCGAGTGGGATAGTCTACTCCGCAAATATCCATCAAGAAATCAAAACGCTGAGTCGTTTTAAAATAACGAAGAATGGGAATAATTTCTTCTTTTGGAATCTCCAAAACATCATCACCAAAGGCATGAATGAATTTATAAGGAGCGATATTAAACTTTGAGGAGAGATCCTGTTTTAAATTTTCAAGCTTGCTCATAAGGTGACTTCCAATTGTCCTTCCAAGGACGTGGTTGATGAGTGGCAATCATTCTTTGCAAAACCATGAGACCATCCAAAACCGCCTCCGGAGTCGGAGGACACCCTGGAACATAGACATCAACAGGGACGACTTTGTCTACGCCCTGAAGCACATGATAAGCGCGGTAGAAGCCACCAGAGCTTGCACAGGCTCCCATAGAAAGCACATATTTAGGTTCAAGCATCTGTTGATAGATACGCACAATCACGGGCGCCATTTTTTCTGTAATGGTGCCGGCCACAAGAAGTAAATCTGCTTGGCGAGGAGAAAAACGCACGACCTCCGCGCCGAAACGAGCCAGGTCATAACGTGGACCCATCACAGACATAAGCTCAATCCCACAACAAGCAGTTCCATAAGGCATCGGCCATAGTGAATTTTTTCTTCCCCACGCTACCAAATCATCCAGACGAGTGGTCAGCGCGAAACTACGTGACATATCATCCAAGGATTGAGTAGCTAACTTCTGATCAACCTTAGGGTGAACAGTTCCATCAGCTGAATTCATTTTGACACTCCATTTTCATTTGACTCTCACTTAGTTACAGAAAATCCCAAGCTATGACAACTAGATAGATAATAGGGAGAGTGGCTTTTATTTATTCAACGCGTGCGCTCAATTAAATAGATTTGCAATTGATTCTAGCTAGAGCTTATCCCTAGAATTGGAGTTCAAGACCAACGAAGGTCTAGATTGTAACATGTGAGGGGGAATCCATGTTTTTGCACATTATGACAGCAGTTATGAGTTTATCATTGAGCGCGCAAGCAGCTCCCACGGAATCAAAACAAGGACAAAAAAAAGACCAAAAGCAAGATCTCTTGATTAAACTTGCTCCACGAACCACTTATTCAATGAAATTGTTTGCTCAATTTGAAGGCAAAGGGGCTTCTGTTGAGCAATTAAATGATCAATGGATCCACGTAGAAGGTGGACAACTGACTCATAAGGAAATGCAGGCACTGTCGAAGAATCCAGCTATTGAGTCTATTCAACCGAACTATCCTATTCATTTGCTCGAGGATTATTCAGTCCGCGATCCTTTACTGCGCGCAGCGATTATGAAAGCCGCTGCTCGCCAAGGAAAAAATATAAGAGCTCTTGATAAGGACAAAAAATACACAGACAACCCGGATTTTATTAGCGCACCGCAACAGACCCCTGGAGCTGATCCTTTGTTCAATAATCAATGGGGCATGAAAGACATCGATGTGGCTGACGCTTGGAAAGTCAACATTGGATCTCCTGAGATGATCGTCGCGGTGATTGATACGGGCGTGGATTACACACATGAAGATTTAGTGCCGAATCTTTGGATCAACACTAAAGAAATCGCGAACAATGGAATTGACGACGATAACAATGGTTATGTTGATGATACCGGGGGCTGGGACTTTTCCTCTGATGACAACAAACCTTATGACTTGGCTGTAGAGCAACTCCAATTGTTGACTGGCGGAAATCCAGGTCACGGGACTCATTGCGCAGGAAATGTGGCTGCTCGTAGCGACAATGGGGTCGGTATCGCAGGTGTTGCTCCGAACGTGAGAATCATGGCTTTGCGCTTTATCTCTGATAAAGGTGCCGGTACGACTGCTGGCGCGATCAAAGCTATTAAGTATGCGGTCGATAATGGAGCGAAAATTCTTTCGAACTCTTGGGGCTCTGAAGGCGAAGACCCAGCAGAAGGCACTGAAAATCAGGCACTTCGTGATGCGGTTCAATATGCGCAAGATAAAGGTGTCCTTTTCATCGCAGCGGCAGGCAACGGCCATAAAGGTGTCGGTTACGACAATGATACAGATCCTAAGCCCTCTTATCCTGCAACTTATACTCATGAGAACATCATTTCCGTAGCGGCTATTGACGTGAATGACAACTTCGGCGCTTTCTCAAACTGGGGGCTTAAAACTGTTCATATCGCCGCTCCTGGGGTAAACGTTTTCTCTACGACTGTGGGAAGTGAATACTCTGACGTAGTCCTTGATAAGTATGGTTTTCATGCAACTTGGGATGGAACCTCTATGGCGACTCCCCATGTAGCTGGTGCGGCGGCTCTTTACTGGTCAGCTCACCCTGAGAAAACTTGGAGAGAGGTCAAAGCGGCTATTTTAGGCTCTGCTAAGAAAATTCCTGCAGCTACTGGCAAATTGGTCAGCGAAGGAAAACTCGATGTGAATGCCCTTATGCACTACTAGATTTGGTTTGAAGATAAACTAAAGAAAAAAAGGGTGGAGTTTTCCACCCTTTTTTTTATGAAAGTCTTGCTGTGAGTCTATTTACGATGATATTAGCAAGCTATGTCGGCCACTTATAGTTCCTCTCAAGAAAATGTTGCAGAAACCACTGAACTTTTTAAAAACCCTCTCCTTCATTACATCCGGTATCAACCCCGGGCCTTTGGAGTGGGAATTTTTCTCTTGGTGATTACCAACTCCTTGGATGGTCTTTATCCTCTTCTATTAAAGGTTGGAATTGATCAAATCGAAAAACATCAGCCTCTCAATGACTTGGGGCGTACCAGTCTTCTCTTGGTTGCGGCTATTTGTTGTCTGGGCATGACCCGCTATGCATGGCGCCGCAATTTTGGAAAATTTCATACCTATGCAATGGAAGATATGCGTCTGCGGGTTTTCAAACACTTCACAACCTTGGGACCTAGTTTCTTTCAGAAAAATCAAGTCGGCGAACTCATGAGTGTGGTCACAAACGACGTCGCTTCTTTCCGTCAAGCCATCGGCCCCGGTCTCTTGATTTTCCTCGATGGCGTGATTTATCTGGCGATCATCTTGCCGGTGATGTTCTCTTTGAACTTTACCTGGACTTGGCAAACTTTGATCTTATTGCCGTTGATTCCTTTTCTGATCAACAAAGTGATGCAGTTGATCCATCAGAATTATAAAATCGCCCAGGACCGCTTTTCTGAGCTCACCGGAGTGACTCAGGAAACGATCGGCGGGATTCGCGTGGTGAAATCCTTCTCGCAGGAAGAGCATCGCACGGATCTCTTTTGCCAGGCGAGCCGAAAATTGGAAAAGGCCAATAATAAAGTGGCCTTTATTGATTCTCTTTTTATACCGGTGATGGAGTTTGGGGTTACCAGCGGCTCGGTGATTTTATTTTTTATCGCCGCCAACGATCTTTACTTAGGAATCGTCAGCATCGGAACCTTCGTCGCCTTCCATCGCTATATTCAAAAAATGGTTTGGCCCGTGACAGCCTTGGGCTTGGGTTTTTCTTACTATGAGAAAGGCCGCGCTTCCGTTGACCGCATTAAAGAGATCATGATTCAAGCCACAGACATTCCCGACACCGGCTCGATTGAACTGCAAAAATTTGATTCATTGGAGTTCAAAAATGTTTCTTTTAAATATCCAGGAGCCGAAGTCTACGCCCTCAAAGAAATTTCTTTTAAAATTGTTGCCGGCGAACATGTGGGACTCATGGGGCAAGTCGGCTCAGGAAAAAGCACCTTGGTGAATTTAATGCTGAGGCTCTATCCTGTTCAGGAAGGCCGGATCTTAATCAACGACATACCTATTGAAAAATACACGTTAAAAAGTCTTCGCGCCGCTTTGACTTTAGTCACTCAAGAAGTCTTTCTCTTCAGCGAGACGGTCTCGAGAAATATTAGCTATGGGTCTGTTGAAGACCCAGACTTTAAAACAGTGGAGCGCATGACCCACGTGGTAAACCTGCAAAGTGAAATTGAAAACCTGCCGCAGAAGTTTGACTCGCAACTGGGCGAGCGCGGAGTGAATCTCTCGGGAGGACAAAAACAACGCCTGAGTATCGCTCGCGGTTTAATTTTAGGCTCCCCTTTTCTTATTATGGATGATGCCCTCAGTGCCGTGGACACTCGCACTGAAAAGATCATTGATGAAGAGCTGGCGAAAGCCAGCTCACGACAGACCCGCATCACCGTGGCTCACCGTCTGAGCTCTTTGAAAAGTACGGATAAAATCATTGTACTTAAGGATGGCACCATGGAAGCCATGGGTACTGCCACTGAGCTCATGCAAGTAAGTCCGAGCTTCCGCACCATTGTCAGCGTTCAATCAAGCTCGGAGGTGAATCATGAATGAAGATATTGTAAAGACCAAGGTCACCTACCCGATCATGTTTCAACGGCTGTGGCCCTATACTCGCCGACATCCTTGGATGTTCTTCAGCGTCGTTTTGATCATCGCGGTGCTCACCGGCATTTCTCGTCTGATTCCTTATATTATCGGCTACGCCATCGATCATGGCGTTGTGGCCAAAGATATCACTTTGTTTAAAACCATTGGGTTGGTTTATCTGGCTCTGGAGTTTTCGCGGACGATTTTAAGCTTCTGCCAGACTTATATGTTTCAATTGCTCGGAAACAGAGTGCTGTATTATCTGCGCGAGGATTTGATTCGCCACACACAAGCGCTGCCTTTGCACTATTTTAATAAAACGCCCACAGGTCGAACTGTGACCCGGATTGCGAATGATGTCAGCGCCCTTGGCGATCTGTTTACCGATGGGGTTATCAATATATTTATTAATGCGGTGACCCTGCTGGCTATTATTATAGCGATGGCTTTGATTTCCGTAAAATTGACCTTGATTACTCTGGCGACCGCGCCTTTGTTTATATATGCGGCTATCGCCTTGAGTGAAAAAATCCGGGAAATTCTCCGTGAACAAAAAAAGAAGCTTTCCAATATCAACTCTTTTTTGGCGGAAAACCTCAACGGCATCAAAGTGGTGCAACTTTATAATCGGTCCTCTAAAAACCTTTCGATCTTTCAAGGGCTTTCGGATGACTATCGAGAGAGCAATATGAGTTCGGTGAAGGCCTATGCCGCGATGTTTCCGATCATGAATTGCTTCACCGCTGTCACCATTTCCGCCGCGATATATTTCGGAGGCTGGATCAGCTTGGAGGGCGGACTCAGCATTGGTGCCGTGGTGGCCTTTATGATGAACGCCCAGGATTTTATCCCTCCTTTGCGGGATATTTTAGAAAAATACCAGCAATTCCAGAATGCCCTCACCAGCGCGGAACGTATTTTTACTTTATTGGATGAACCTGCGGAAAAAGAGATCACTGGCAGTCAGGAACTCAACAGTCTGCGCGGTGAAATCGAAATCAGGGGTCTTAATTTTTGTTACGAAGAGTCCCTTCCATTGGTGTTAAAGAATATAAATTTAAAAATCGAAGCTGGTGAATCCATTGCCTTGGTGGGCCGTACTGGAAGCGGTAAAAGCACTTTTATTTCTTTGCTGCAACGTTTTTACGATGCTCCTGCTAAAACCATCGAGATCGATGGACGCCCCATTGAGGAAATCAGCCGTCACGCCATCCGTTCTCACATCGGCGTGGTTCAACAGGATAATTTTATTTTCAGAGGAACCATTGCTGACAACGTCAGCCTCGGTGATCAAAGCATCACCTTGGCTCAGGTTGAAAAGGCACTGGCTCAAACGGGTTATCTTGATCTGCTTGAGCGCACCGGCCGAAACTTACAATCCACCGTGGAAGAGCGCGGTGCAAATTTATCCGTGGGCGAAAGACAGTTGATCGCCTTTGCGCGCATCTTGGCTTTTAACCCGGATATTTTCATTCTCGATGAGGCCACGGCGAACATTGATTCAGAAAGTGAATTGATTCTGCAAAAAGCCACTCACGAAGTCATGAAAAGCCGCACCAGTATTATTATTGCCCATAGGCTTTCTACCGTGCGCGAATGCGATCGCATCGTGGTTTTACGTGAAGGGGAAATCATGGAAGTCGGTTCGCATCATGAACTGATGAAGCAACAAGGATTGTATTATCAATTGGCCAGCACCGGATTAAGCGAAACCCCTCAAGTCGAAGAAAACAGCGTCGAACATAGCTGACA
>DATBTE010000077.1:0-6531 GCA_036559425.1 Pseudobdellovibrionaceae bacterium
AATTTAAAAACTCCCAAATTTGCATTGATTTGATTTGGGAAAGAAAGCCGACGGAGACCGAGTTTGGCTCCTTCGTTTTAGAGTTCTACAATCCCGATAATCGCAGCCAGTTTATAGATCCACCGGGCACTCTGAGCGTCCATATCCGGATGCCCAGCACGGACCAAGGATCTTACCCGGTGAACATCAACAAGCTCTCTGCGGGGCAATACCGAGTCTCTAAAGTGTTTTTCACGATGCATGGCGATTGGGAAATTCAATTGAAACTTCTCAACGGTAGTAATATTCTCGATCAAGCGGTGAACCCAGTTCACTTCTAAATAATCTTAATTATCGACCTCATAGCTCAAGTGGATAGAGCTACCGTTTCCTAAACGGTAGATCCCCGTTCAACTCGGGGTGAGGTCACCATGTTTTCCAATATCCGAACGCAGGATCGACAGATTAGTATCATCGCCAGAAGCCCTTTTCGTAAGAAAGAGGGCTTTTGTTTTTTCCGCCTTAGAGGTCTCATCTCTAACCAATTGGAGCTTATGCCCCGAAATCTCTTCCCCATCAGCTAAATGGAAAAATATTGAAAGACCTTCTCTGGTTAAAACGAGCTGCTTAAGAGCACGACGAATCAGTCTTTTCTTTAGATTGCCATTGGCTTTTGAAAACCCCTTCGCAAACTCATCGAGCCGTTCCTTAATTGAATTAACAGAAGCTCTGACAAAATCACCTTTGCTGTCTTGGCGACTCAACTCCTCAAGGTAAGTGGAAAGAACAGTTTTTTCTTTCGCAAACTTCTCAATTGTTTCCATCAACATTCTTAAAGCTTCACCACTCATTTTCTGCTGGGTTTGAACTAAAAACATATTGCCCAGTTGAGACTCCAGTTCCTGGAGACGCTGCTTCACTCGGCGCACCTCTCGTGCATTATCAAGAGAGGTTACTTTCATTGACTCACTGAGATTTTCTTCAATCCCTTTGAAATATCCCGCCGTGTTTAATCCTTTTTTCAAATGATCCAGCACCGCTTTTTCAATGGCCTCAGCAGAGACCCGCTGTATAGGACAACCATGCTTTGTCCCAGCATAAGTATGACCATAATAACGGAGAACCCCTTTGCTCCCGTGAGCGGACTGCCCCACCAAAGGGTGCCCACAGTCGCCACATCTTAAAGTTCCCGAGAGAATATAAACCCGATTCTCAGCCCCTTCCAAACGAGCTCGTTCAAATTCCTTTGCTTCCTCAAGCAGGGCTTGAGTTCGATAAAACGTTTCTTCAGTTATAATTGCAGGCCACGAAGCATTGACCACTTGATAACGTTGAAATGGTTTTAATGTTTCCTGATCTTTACTCTTTTGGCGGCGATTGACTTCGTGACAGCCAATGTACACTGCCGAATTGAGCAGGTGCCCAAGGGTTTGACTGCTCCATTTGTCATTCAACTTGAGTTTACCGACTTTCCCAGTCAATTTAGGTTTTATCCCAAGGTCGTTAAGCCGCTGAATTGTTTTAGCGCGTGAGCCCGTTTCCAAAAAGGACTTGAAGATCTGCCTCACTTGATCGGCCTCTTTGGCATTAAGAATATAAACACCCGGCTTGTCGGCGTGCTTATCATAGCCTAATATTGGACGCCCTCCATTCAATAGCCCGCGCATTGCTCTGGCGTGAACTCCCAAAGACACTCGCTCTGAAACCTGTTCTCTCTCAAATTGAGCCAAGTTAATGAGATTATAAATCATCATCTTCCCAGAGGGTGAGCTGGTATCGAATTGTTCTTTGATAGAAAAGAACGTCGCTTTAACACGATCTAGGTCGTTTAATAAATTTGAAAAATCATGAATATTACGAGAAAGACGAGAGAGATCTGTGATAAGAATGAGATTGATCTTACCTTTTTTAATATCCGCCATCATTCTCTGATAAGCAGGGCGCTTTGTGTCTTTTGCAGAGAAACCATCATCAATATAGAATTCAACAATTTGCCCCCAGGATTTCTCTTGAGTGTTTTTGATGTCGATAAAACTTTTAAGACGATATCTTTGATTATCTAACGAACCTTCAACGGCAGCAGCCTGCTCTTCCGTACTTACTCTTAAATATGCCCCAATTTTATGCGACATCTTCCATCTCCTGTTGTTGCTGCGAAGGTCTTCCACGTTTATGCGAAAGTTGAATCATCTGAGAAATAATATCCGTCACTTCTTTAGATCTTTTTGCTGAGTGAGATGATGCGTCCTTAACAAATTCAACCTTGATCACGATCACTTCGTTCATGGTTTTCGACTCATTTCTTTTTTGCTTCTCACTCACGTCCGAACCTTCCCAGACGAACTTACAAACTCTTTTTCAACAATTTCCCTCAGAACTTTTAAAAACTCATGTCTTTTACGGTCATTCAACAACTCGATGTAACTCATAAGAAGAACAAGTTGTTTTCCAGGTTTACGAAAGCCCGTTTCAAATTGACTGACTGATAGCTTCGCAAGTCCGAGGTACTTGCCGAATGCATCCTGAGTAAGTCCTGTACTCACTCTAATATCTTTAAATCTCTTAGGACTCAATCGGCCTCCACGTTTGGACATATAGCATTGCTATTTTTATTTTGTCCAGTCTTTTTTGATTTCTTGGAGCCAAGCGCCAAGTTTGCTTTCTTGCGAAGGAATTCTCGAAGATCCTCTGGAACAAATCCCGTTTCTCGAGCTTGTTTAAGCTCATATTCCAAAAGACTCAAGTCAGTCAGCGTTTGACCACGAACCTTAACGACATCCTCATCATTGAACTTTTCAACTGCCTTTAATAACAAATAGCTCGCGAGATCTTTGCGGGAAACCCGTCCCAACTCAAATCCGTCATTAACGCAATCAAGCAGATTGGAGACCTTCATTTCTGCCAATGTACCTATGGTAATTTGTATTTCATTTTTCTCTTTTTTATTTTCTTTTTCCTGTCGTTCCGTTTTTTCTTCTGTATTCATATCCCCACCTCCTCATTTATATTATTTTTAACTCTAAACCTTCTTCCACCCAACCCCGGCCCCCGGTTCGTGACCACCTTCAACCAACTACTCGTTGGGTGGGGGTGGTCACGAACAGCTCTGCTGAGGGGGCCGGGGTTGGGTGGACCACTATCTAGTGGATTTTTCCTCTGATTTTTCATGCAGCTTCCTTGGATTTCATGGATAATCCGTGGACGACTTTCCATGTTTTATCCATGTTATTTTGCCAGTCTGATTCTGGCCGCTGGAACCTTGGCCGCTTTCCAAAGAGTTCTCCTTGTAATTTTCGCTTATGGAAAATTGCACGAGACGGGATTCGCTCGGTTGTATGATTGGAACGTAAGTTTAATGGATACTCTTGAGTTGAGGAGGTATTAATATAGATTATTTTAAACTATTTTTTTAAAGACGATGACATTTTGGCTAGCTCGCAAAATGAACCCTGTAGTGCACTTTAGCGGTCAGAAATCTGTCCTTTTAATCATGAAAATCATTAAGCCAAATACTTATTGATCATTCACGATATCTAAAAGATTAAAAGCCAGCATAAATCAATACTGGCTCTGGAAAAGATTGTAGTATTTTTGGAACGCGAAGTAAAGTTTCGTAGTTGCTACTTCACGTAACAGCGGGCAGCTGCGAGTTTCCCCTCAATCGTGAACCACAATTCAGCCATGGAAAGGCCAGTGATCGTTATCATGGATTCCCCAAGTTCCGTATTGGCTTGCTGAGGATTCTTAATACGGATTTGAACACCATCCGCGTATCCGCCCTTAAAGTCTGCCGTAAATGAGGTCGCAATCATGGTATATCCAGGGTATTCCTTCATCTCAAAACGCTTTTCGAGATGACCGTGACCATCATTGTCTGTGATTTCGACCTCGCCGATAACCTTATTGCTGAACACCGATTTATCAAGGGTACATTCCAAAGGCTTTGGCGCCGGAATATCTTGCGAAGCATGGGCGAATCCCGAGATCAACAGCAGGGAAAGAATGGCAGTTTTCATATGTGAGCCTCCTGTACATTTTTTTTACAAGCGGCTCCAATTTGGAGGTCCGAACTACGCCTCTGCGTTTTTTAGAAGGGGGTAGTTTGTGCCAACTGTTGATAGAAAATATGCCAGACCTAGGTCTATTGGTTTTTATTAAAATCAGTATTGCTCTATCCTAATGTTTTCATTGGACTTCTGATTGTACCCAATCAGAAGTAAAGTCGCGCTACGATTTTTAATATAAATAATAAGTACCTTCGCGACTTATGATAGCCATATCTTCGTCTAGTTGGAAATTTAAGACCCTTCTATAAAACGGAGAGCCCCGAACTACTCGAATCTCCTGCCGCCTTCGTGTTATTGTTCCATGTGGTATCACAGCAAGATATGTTCCAAAAAGGAATGTCTAGAGACTTGATTGCGGTCGGCCCGGCTCTCGCTTATTGGTCTGATGATTTTGACACTGAGAAGCCAGTTTTGCACGGCCCCATTCAGTATTATTGGCCAGGACATCTAGATCGCAGGCATTAGGTTGCAGATAGCTCAGTAAAAAAATTAAGGAGGGAGCGGATCCATACGATTTTTAAAGCATATGAACAATTGTCGGCGCATTTCGAGCCAACTCCGAAGCTTGGCCCGATTCTTGTTGAAGTACTTGGTGGTCAGCTACTTAACACCCAAGTTAGACTGTGGCCACGCTTCTTCTTTATTGTTGCCTTTAAAATACAGATATTCACTAGGTCAGCAACATTAATAGAGAGAGGGTGCAAATAGCACAAAGTATAAATGCGCCTACAAAGAACCTTCTAAAAGTCCTAAAACGGCTAAATAAGAATTTGAAAATAAAAAATAAGACGAAAAATATGCAAAGTACTCCTGTAAAACCAGAGACAAGTTTCCCATAAGTCTGAACTTTCTTTTTTAGTTTACCAATCAAAGTAGAATCTAGGTTCACAGAATTTTTGCTTTGATAATACTGAATTTCTGCAAAATAAGCCATTGGGGAAAGTGTTTTAAGAGCTTCAAGCTTATCTATATCTCGAAAGAAATCCACATAATCTCGCAAAAGCAATATTTTGTAGGTTTGATATTCAACGGCTTGTTGGAAAACTTCATAGCATTTCGTGGAAAGTGCCTTGGCGTCTATAATTGGAGCGGGAACATGTGCTGGAAACCCTGCATGAGTCCAAATCCAATAATCTTTTAAAGCTGGACATTGGCCACTGAGTGCGAGCTGTGTTTCCACCTCAGGAATATCCCTCTCTTGATTGATCGAAGTGATTTGTTTGTAGGTGTCTGGCGAATTGATAGCATCCAGAGCAGACCTATAAAGATTCTGCAAATCTATCAGACCACTTTGTGAATCAATAGCCTCAAAGTCATTTCCGAGATGATCCACACGTGTTGCTTTTCCTAGATCAAAAGAATTGCCTTGGTAGACGAGCCCGACGATATCAAAGTATTTATTAAAGACGGGGCTACCACTCTGGCCTTTTTGAATTGTAAAATTAAGTCCAAACTCTGATGCAGTGGAATTGGAGACATTTCCCATTTGTATATTTAGGAATTCACAGTTAGGAAAACCAATGGTGAAGATCTCCTCATCATCGACGGGGCTTCTAATTTTGCCAGAAATTCCTTTTATATTGAGGTTTCTCGTCGGCTTTAAAATGGCCAGATCGGTTTTTGGGAAGGTTGCAATGATTTGTAGATCCACTAAGCCGATAGAAACAGGTGTAGCCCCCAGCGCTGAGGCTCGGGATATCTTAACATTTGGGCACAGAGATTGATTGCATTTTTGAGTAATAACGTGAGCATTAGTTATAATTTTTCCAGAGGATAAAACAAAACCGGTTCCGCAGCCGTCATCGCCATCTAAAACTATAATGGATTCCTTAAGAGACTCGGCCGGGACGTTAATTGCGGCACTAGCGAAGGCGTAAAAACTAAATATTAATGAAAGGAGGTATTTCATACATAGATGGGATAAAACAAAAAGACAACGTTATCAACGCATATCTTTGCCGAGAGAGTTGCAAAGATTACCTCGCAAGACAAGTGGTTTTGGGCTGGACGAGTGCCCCAATTGTATTGGAAGGCTGGCAATTCTTAGCCAAAATGTTACAGACGCCAAGTCCTTTTGACCTTCGATATTTTTTCTTCAAAGTCATGAACGCGCATTGAATAATCAGCTCCCGCAAAATCTAATACAAAACCGAGCGGGAAAATTCCAAAAAAATTTCAGCGATTTTTTCAAGAAAGCTCATTCAGACGGAACACGCTTTGGCCAGTAAGACAAAGGACAGAAGCAAAAAAACTGAAAAACTCACTGAGTTCGGAAGAAAATATTTTGCCAAAACCTCTTATATTCACGCTGAGTTATCTCCGCCGGAACCCAGAGCGTTGGCTTAAAAGATATAGGGACTGATCGAGAGTCCGATCGCAGCAATACTGGATGAGGATTTTCTAGGTTTCTGAGTTTTACCACTTTTTTTCTTTTATTTCGAGAGAGGATTCTTGATAGGCCAGGGTTGGAGTGAGCCGCCGCCGG
>DATBTE010000078.1:0-8869 GCA_036559425.1 Pseudobdellovibrionaceae bacterium
CCTTCAAAAGCGCCTTTTCCAAATGCCCTCGAGTCTCTAAAAGAGGTTCTCCTACATAAATTAAATTCTTACTGACTTGAAAATAGTTCGGTTTGTTTTTTAGGATAACTAAACGCAAACTTGCTTTATAGGGCGCGATCATCTCTGTGAACTTTTCAATCTGTTGAACTCGTTCTTCAATTGCCGACAAGTGCTTTGTAAAATAGGTGCTGAAGGGCACATGACGATTGAGTCCACAGCGGAAAACAGATTCACTACCCCTGTCAATTCTTTCAACAACTTTGGAATCTATACATGCCGGTTTCTGGGTCATGTAGAGTATCCCAAGAGTAAGTACGCAAAATGTGGTGACTAAGACAGGTAATACCCAACGCTGATTCATAAGGTCTGAAACAAGTGCAAGAGCCAGACCAGGGAAATTTACTTACCCCAACTTACCCAATGGTTTCAGAAGGCCGACCTTACCTACTTTACTAGGTAAAGTGTGTTGAATTTTTTCGGTGAGCCAGGGGTTCATTGCAACCATCTTCTCAATATTCAGGCCTGTCTTTACACCCATTCCCTGAAACATATACGCGACGTCTTCAGTGGCGACATTGCCCGCGGCACCGGGAGCATAGGGGCATCCACCTAAACCGCCGACACTGGCATCAAAGACTCGGATCCCTAGATTATAGGTCACCAGAATATTGGCCAATGCCTGTCCTCGTGTATCATGGAAATGAGCCGCTAACTTTTTAACCGGAACCACTTTTTTTAATTTTTTAAAAACTCTCTCAACTTGAGCCGGATCAGCAATACCAATGGTATCTCCGATGGAAA
The DNA here is from genome assembly GCA_036559425.1 of Pseudobdellovibrionaceae bacterium. Lineage (GTDB taxonomy): Bacteria > Bdellovibrionota > Bdellovibrionia > Bdellovibrionales > Bdellovibrionaceae > JACMRP01. Next base: position 823 of record DATBTE010000078.1, read on the forward strand.
TTTCATAGCAACCGATTTGATGAAGCCGTTTTGCCAGTCGAATCACTTTGGCTTCTGAAATTTTGCCCTCAAAAGGACAACCAAAGCATGTGCTTAAATAGCCACGCACTTTGATTTTATGTTTTTTTGCCAAATCCAATACTACTTTAAAACGCTCAAAGCTTTCTTCAATCGTGCAATTAATATTTTTTTTAGAAAAAGATTCACTGGCTGCGGCGAAGATCGCCACTTCTTTAACCCCGGTTTCAATCGCCATCGACATGCCTTTTTCATTTGGGACTAGCACCGAAAATTCAGTCCCCTTAGGGCTCTTTTTCTCTTTTTGCATTCGCAGTGCGGCCAGGGTCACCTCTGCCGAACCTGCCATTTGCGGAACCCACTGCGGCGAAACAAAGGCTCCAACTTCGACACGACGGGATCCCGCATCCAAAAGTCTTTTCAGGATTTCCAAACGATCTTCAGTACTCAAAACAACTTTCTCGTTTTGAAGACCATCGCGAAGGCCCATTTCTACGATTGTAACTTTCTTAACAGTCATATCTTGCTTCCGCTTCCATCTTTTATTTCGGCTTCGATTTTCACGAGCATCTTACCTAAAATTACCTGATCTCCACTTTGACATTCAATTTGCGTGATCTTTCCGGCAGCCTCAGCTTTTAAAGTATATTCCATTTTCATGGCTTCCATCACCAAAACTGCTTGGCCCTTATCGATTTGTTGGTTTAAACCCACCAGAATTTTAGTTACTTTTCCTGGCATTGGCGCCAAGACCTTATCCGATGAAGCTCCCGTTCCCTTTTTATCTCGTTTACGCGAACTGGGCTGAGCTTCCACCGCAAAGGTACGGCCCTTGTGATGAACCCAAAGTGTTTCTTTAATGACTTGAGCTTCGGCTTTAAATTCTGTGCCATTATGTCGAATTTTGATTTCCATTTTAAATCCCTCTCCAGAAGGACTGCCAAGGTGACTCTTGTCGAAGACTGTTGCCGCTTCCACCGCGAGCCTGCTGCAATGCTTTCTCAACAAGTTTCTTTTCAACTTCAGAAAGTTCCGGCGCGACCAGTGGATCCTTAAAGTAAGTTTCAATAAAACGCGTAGTCATCGTGCCATTTACAAATTCTGCATGAGTTAAAATTTCAATCAGGTAAGGAATATTGGTATGGACCCCAAAAACGATGGAGTCTTTCAAAACGCGGACCATTTTTTGAATGGCACGACTCCGGCTTTCATCCCAAACAATGACTTTTGCGATCATGGGGTCATAGTAAGGAGTGATCTCATCACCCTCATCAAAACCAAATTCATAACGGCGACCAGGTCCTTCAGGCCACTCAATCTTTCCAAGTTTCCCCGTGCTCGGGACACCTCCAAGATAGGGATTCTCTGCATAGATCCGACATTCAATGGAGTGGCCATGAGGTACACGCAATTGTTGAGAGTTAAACACAAACTCTCCCTGGGCTGTCAGAATCTGTGCTTTCACCAAATCTACGCCCATCACCATTTCTGTCACAGGATGCTCAACCTGCAATCGAGTATTCACCTCGAGAAGATAAAACTTTTCATCCTGCAACAGGAACTCGACGGTGCCCGCCCCTTTGTATTTACCGAGCTGCGCAATGGCCACGGCAGCTTCCCCCATTTGACGGCGCAAGTCGTCCGTCAATGAAGGAGAGGTTGCTTCTTCAATAATTTTTTGATGACGACGTTGGACAGAGCACTCACGATCGAAGAAATGAACTACTTTACCTGTGGAATCCCCAAAAATTTGAAATTCAATGTGCTTTGCATGATCCAGATATTTTTCAATGAAAACTTTTGCAGAACCAAAGGCAGATAAGGCTTCGCGCTGGGCGGATTCAATCCTCTCACGAGCCTCTTTCATATTTGTAATTAACTTCATACCGCGGCCGCCACCGCCAGCGGCGGCCTTCACGATGACAGGAAAACCAATACTTTCCGCTTCCGCCATCAAACGAGAGACCTCTTGCGCTTCTCCCTCGTACCCTGGGACTAAAGGCAGGCCTGCTTTTTTCGCCAACGCTTTACAATGAACTTTATCGCCCAGCGATCGAATGGCTTGAGCTGAAGGTCCAATAAAGACAATCCCAGCCTTCACACAAGCATCCGCAAAATCCGCATTTTCTGAAAGAAAACCAAATCCAGGGTGAATGGCTTCAGCGCTACCAGCTAAAGCCCCTTCAATATTTGCGGCAATATTTAAATAACTCTTCGCGGTTTCCGCAGGTCCGATACACACGGTTTTGGTCGCCATTCTATAAGCCCGGGTATTGATATCAACATCAGAATGAAGAAGGACGGTCTCGATTCCCATTTCCTCACAGGCTTTGATAATACGAACAGCCACTTCGCCACGATTGGCAATGGCAATTCTTTTAAATTTCCTCATTAAGAATTTCTCCAGCTAGGTGAGCGCTTCTCTAAAAAGCTCATCAGTCCTTCTTGACCTTCAGCACTAACTCTACGCTCAGCAATCAATTGACTGGTGCGCTTGCGTTGGTCATTCCAAGAAAGATGGGGTAAATCATTTAATAATTTCTTTGTTTCACGGACAGCTTCAGGGCCACATTCTTTGTAAGTTTTCAAAATAGACGCAAGCCGTGCCGTAAACTCAGTGCTTGATGCGATCTCATTTACCATCCCTATATTCTCGGCTTGCTGGGAATTGAACACGGTGCCCGACATCATCAAATGCCTCACCGTTCCTATGCCGCATTTACGCTGCACGAATGAGCTGATAACTGCTGGAGCAATCCCGAGCTTCACTTCGCTAAAGCAAAATTGTGTCTGCGGATCGACGATCACATAATCGCAACAGGCCACCAAGCCAAGCGCGCCGCCAAAGGCCGCGCCCTGCACAAGACCAATCACCGGAAGTGAGCATGTAGCAATGGCTTCAAACATAGCAAAGAGTTTTATAGAATCTTCTTTATTTTGCTCGAGTGTATAACCCACCATTTCTTTCATCCAATTCAAATCAGCACCCGCACAAAAAACTTTGCCTTCGCCTTGTAAAACAACAGCGCGCAGATCGGAGCGTTGATTCAAATCTGAAAAGGCTTTAGTGATCTCCGCGATCATACTTGGATCAAAAGCGTTCCGAATTTCCGGACGATAGAGTTTTACATAGGCAACGTGAGCAGCTTCTTTCACTTCTACAAATGACATAATTACATCCTAAAGACGCCCTGAACTTGAGGGCCCCATTCTTTATTAAGGCTCGCGGCAATTCCCAGTGCCAACACCCGGCGTGTATCCGTAGGATCAATGATGCCATCATCCCAAAGACGCGCTGAAGAGTAATAAGCTGAACTTTCATGATCATACTTTTCCAAAGTCGGACGCTTGAAATCAGCCTGTTGCTCCGCAGACATAGTTTGGCCCTTAGCCGCCATTTGATCGAGTTTCACAGTTAAAAGCACATTCGAAGCTTGCTCTCCGCCCATGACGCTAATGCGGGCATTTGGCCACATCCAAAGCTGACGAGGTTGAAAAGCACGTCCACACATACCATAGTTCCCGGCACCATAAGAGCCACCAATCACCACAGTAAATTTAGGAACACGAGCATTGGAAACCGCCATCACCATCTTGGCCCCATGTTTTGCAATTCCTTCTGTTTCATATTTTTTACCGACCATAAAGCCAGTGATATTTTGCAAGAAAATTAAAGGAATCTCACGCTGCTCACACAGTTCGATGAAATGAGCGGCCTTCAAAGAACTCTCACTAAACAGCACGCCATTATTGGCGATAATCCCCACTGGCATTCCCCAAATGTGAGCAAAACCAGTCACCAGAGTTTTTCCATACAAAGATTTAAACTCGTGCAAGCGAGAACCATCCACTATACGAGCGATAACTTCACGCACATCGAATGGAATACGAGAGTCTTTAGGAATAACCCCATAAAGTTCCTTCGCATCGTATAATGGTTCAACAATCGGCAAAGTCTTCATCGTCACTTTGCGACGGTGATTCAAGTGCGCGACGATGGAGCGAGTGATTTCAATGGCATGTTGATCATCTTCTGCAAAATGATCTGTCACGCCGCTGCTTTCACAATGAACTTTGGCTCCACCCAGCTCTTGCGCATCGACAACTTCGCCCGTTGCGGCCCTTACCAGCGGCGGTCCGCCAAGAAAGATTGTGCCATTATCTTTTACAATGACATTCTCGTCACTCATCGCCGGAACATAAGCGCCACCCGCAGTACAAGAACCCATGACCACAGAGATTTGCGGAATATTTTGTGCGCTCATTCGAGCTTGATTATAAAAAATACGGCCAAAGTGATCGCGATCAGGAAAAACTTGAGCTTGTAATGGCAGAAAAGCTCCACCGGAATCCACCAGATAAATACACGGCAGGCCGTTCTCCATCGCGATCTCTTGAGCCCGCAAATGTTTTTTCACGGTCATCGGGAAATAAGTGCCCCCTTTCACGGTGGCGTCATTTGCAACAATCACGCATTCGGTCCCGTGAATAGTACCAATCCCTGTAATCACCCCTGCGGCGGGAGCTTGATTCTCATACATTTCCCAAGCTGCTAAAGTTGAAAATTCCAAAAAGGCGCTGGCTGAATCCAAAAGGGCTTCAATACGTTCACGGGCGGTTAACTTTCCACGAGATTTATGTTTTTTTAGCGCGTCTTCTCCACCACCTAATTTTATTTGTTCAATACGCTGGCGCCACATTTGTACATGACCCATCATAGCTTCGGCATTTAATTTGAAATCGGGGGAGTTGCTATCCACAACGCTTTCGATCACTTCCACGAGAACTCCTTAAGGTGCATTCAATTCAGGAACGTGTTTTAATTGTAAAGTCATCGTAGCTTCTGCCACTGACTTTTCTTTTTCGTCATAAAAATGCAAAGTCACTTCAGTTTGGGCCTGCTGATGGCTCCGAATTTTAGCCAACACGGTCTCGCATTGCATTTCGGGAAGCTCCATTCGCACCCGAACATCTCCCACATAATCACGCAATATATGGAAATTGCCGCTAACCAGATGAACTCTAAAACCCCCTAAAGGGGCATGACGAAGCCACAAAAGTCTTGCGGCCTCCAAGGCTGCCGTCCAGAGAGCTCCCTCATGAATTCTCCCCTCTTCATCTTCGTTGCGTTTTCGCGCCGGAATCACAAGTTCGATATGGCGATCTGACAAACGGGTCACTCGAAAGCCCATCCCTGCTGAAAAGGGCCGCAAAAAATCCAAAGCATAACTTAAAGCTATACGAGTGGATTTAGGAGCGACACCTTCGACCAATGCAGCTAAATCTGTAGGACGAAGACTGACTCCTCGGTCCCTCAAATTTTTCTCGATATTTTTACGAAAGGTTGAAAACATAAAGCTTCCTTTTTTCATTCTTCTTAAGGTTGAAAAGTAGGAAATATCATGCTCCTATGAACTTGTCTAACTTTCGAGTATTACTTTTAAATTCTGCTTTCAAGTGCTATATTTTAAATCTCAAACAGGAATTGAGGGCCTATGAAAAAAATTATAAGTTTGATCATTTTCACCGCTGCGCTATTTTGGACTTGGAACCTTGTTCATAGCTCTGCCGCTATAGGTTTCGAGACGCATTCCGGCATTCAAGAGAAATTGGCATTTTTAATTAAGCAGACAGTGATGGAAAAAAAACCTTCCTCTAAAGATTTTAAAATTAAACGACTTTGGACTGAATCCCTCGGCGAAACTAAAGTTCGCGCTGTTTTTGCTTACGAGTTCAAGGAGTCTAGCGAAGGTGGCGGCGACACTACTGAGCAAACGGTTGAAGGTGAGGCCATTCTTTTCCGTGAACCCCAAGATGAATCCAAACTGGACCGGTGGACTTTACAAAGCGTTCGAACCACAAATGATATCATTACTTTCAACGAGGGCCTCGTTGTAACTCCAGGAGCTGAAATCCCTGAAATCGCACCGAGCGAAGCTCCCACTACTGAGTCTGAGCATCAATAATGGAGCTTCAGCTTCCAGAACGCTTTGTTCAAATTGATGAGGATGGCTATGCTCTCCTGGGAGAAGTTCGAACTCAGGCTCCGCAAGTAGGGGGAGAAGTTCTGTCAGAAATGAGCTTTGCTGAAAATGGTGCCTTCATGAGCCGCTGTGGCGGAGTTCCGGTCATTGTCGAGGCCTTCGATGAGCCTTATGTCGCTTCCCAAATTTCTCTCGAAAATAAGATCTGGCGGATGGAACTTCCTTACAATGTAAGGTTTGAGTTCGAACTCGCCTCTCTCAGTTTGGATGAGTGGGATCGCTTCCATGGCAAAGCCAATAATGAGATTCCTTTTGTCATGTCGCGGAAAGCTCAGGCTCATTTCTTTAATCTGCTCGACTCTTTCGACGATAACTCCATCACTTTTGCAGGTAAAACTTATGAGATTCCATCCTTTTTTCCAAGTAACAAAGAACTGGCAAAATCAGATTATTGGACCAAAATTTATCACCAAGAAGTCAATCCTGGTTGGAATTTAGGTGAACCGGCCGAAGCTTTGAAGGACATGCTTCCCCGCTTGAAATTGCCAAAATCTCGAGTTTTGGTCCTTGGCTGCGGCGAAGGACACGACGCCGCCTTGTTTGCACAAGCGGGCCATGTGGTCACCGCCGTGGATTTCTCAGAGGAAGCTATTGCTCGCGCTGAGAAAAATTATGGCCACCTTCCTGGGGTTCGCTTCTTGAAGCAAGATATCTTTAAACTGGATCAAAGTTTTCAAAGCTCCTTCGATCTAGTCTTCGAACACACCTGCTATTGCGCCATCGAACCAAGACGTCGCCAAGAACTTGTTAAAGTCTGGAAGCAAGTTCTCCACGACCAAGGCCAACTCATGGGCGTATTTTTTACCATGTACAAAAAGCAGGGCCCTCCTTACGGCGGTTCTGAGTGGGAACTCCGCCAACGCCTCAAAGATTCTTTTCAATTTATATTCTGGGGTCGCTGGCGGCAATCTCGACCGAACCGCCAAGGCAAAGAGCTTTTTGTCTACGCTCAGAAACGCTCCCTTAAATGACAAGAATTTCAAAAGTTTTAATATGCATTTTATGTATAATATCATTATTTACATAAACTTTTAAAAGTTCTTTTTCTCCTTTATAGTTTCCTCCTCAGGAGAAGTCTGCCATGAAAAGTTTATTCTTTGCTCTCGTTATTTTAAGCGTAACTATGTCCGTTGGAAACGCACAAACAGACTCTGAAGAACGTACTGAAAAAGAGTTTTACAGTCTCATCGAAAATTATCTCCACTCTTGCAGCGGTCATTGCCAAGCTCCTTTTCAAAGCAAAATGGCTTTCAATATCCGACAACCAGAACGATCCATTCTGTCCGAGGAAGTAAAATCAAATCTTAAGAGGGTTGCTTCTTCACAGGCTCAAATTTGGGGGGATACGATTCTTGAGGGCGACTATTATTCTGCCGGTCATACCCAGTTGGATAGCGTCTTAGTTCTTTTTAAAAATGAAATCCTTATCGGCTATAAAATCACCTACTCCGAACGTGCTTGGTTTATCGGTGACTGTGATTTTGATAGCAATGATGAAGAGACTCTAAAAAATTGCAATGAAGGGCATATTCACGAGTCCACCTTTGTTTCCCCGGACTTTAACACTTTTTTCAGCGAAGATTTTGCAGATTTCGCTAACTAAATTAAACTTATAAAGTTTATATCTCGACCAAAGTCCTTCTCTATCGTTTAACCTCGAGACGTAAGGACCGTTTCACTCAATAGTGGCCCACTCTTCCCTATTTCGAAATATCATAAGTAAATATCTTGCTGCGTTTTCAGGGAGGATCTTTGCTGCGTTTCTTAATAGGTATTGTGTTTTTTTTGAATTTTACCTGCCCAGCATTCGCAGGCCTCAAAATTTCACCCGCTTCGCATTCCCCTATTCGTCCCAATGTTAAATGGCTGCGTAAAGAGCTGAAAAAAATGGGTCTCTCCAAAGGCTTTGTCTCTGAGTCCCTTAAATACTATGAACCTGGATCATTTGAGAAAGTCCTAACCCTTAATCTTTTAGGATTTTTACA
>DATBTE010000079.1:0-3295 GCA_036559425.1 Pseudobdellovibrionaceae bacterium
CACGGTGGCCTGGCTTGGAAGGCCCGCAGGTTTATTCACGATGATAAGCACTTCGTCCTCGAAGAGGATAGGAATCGTTGGGGGAAAGTTTGCAGTCTTCGTATTCATAAATGTGGCTTTTCCTGGAGCATTGATTCTATATGAGGAATTTCAGCGAAGGGTCAAAAATAAGAATTAAATTAATAGATGCGGCGCTCCGCAAAGGTCCAGGTTGAGTTCTCTACGAATCTGCAGGAGGAGAGTTAAGATTTATCAGGATTCAATTAAGATGAGCTCGAGCCTGAATTGAGCTTATATTTCAACTTCTTTGATTTCAATAAGGGTTTGAAATATGATCGGTAAGTATAATTGAAGGGAGCGCAATCGCTCTGGTTTATAAGAAGCAAACTTATGATTTGCAGATTCAACCTCTTACGATTTTTGTTCAAGGGATTCTCGCGTGATGAATTGTAAATATGCCTTTTTGCTGAGTTTAGTTTTTTGCCATCTCGGGGCTTCCGCGATGACGCTCGAAGAATTTTTATCTGAAGTGCGGAAAAGAAATAAAGACTTCCAGGCGCTGGGCACTTCGCAAGAGGTCGCTGAAGATCGCAGAGAAGCTGGCGATATCGGTTTGTCGCCGGTGCTGACCATTGCCGGAGGTTACCTTAGTGATGAAAAACAACCGCAAACCATCGGCACGAAAGTGGTTTCCCATCAATACAGTGTGGGTATTGCCAAAGAGTTCTCCAGCGGAACCCAGGTTTCTTTGAGTGGCAATGTTCAACAGATCCAGATCAGTGACATTCCCCAGGGAAGTCCCAGTTATCTCTCAAATTATGCGCTCGGGAGTTTGGGGATTTCTCTTTCTCAATCTCTATGGAAAAATGCTTTTGGTGCTGGAACACGTCTCCGTCAGAAACGCCAGGCTTCAGCTGCGGAACTGGAAAAACAAACCTATAATTTACAACAACGGCAGATTTTAATCGATGCAGAGACTGCCTATTGGAATTATTTGTATCAGCAAGATGAATTGCAAATGCGCCGGGAGTCCCTGGAAAGGGCCAAAAGAATCGAGACTTGGTTGCGGCGCCGTTATCGAGATGGCATCAATGATAAGGCGGACTATCTGAATGCCCAGGCCTTGACGGCTTCCAGGGATTTGTTGCTGACTACAGCTCGGGATCATGCCTTGGCCGCCGAGCAAAGTATTCGGGTTTTATTGGAACTGGATCCAAAAGAAAAACCGCCTGTTTTGGATTCAGATTTTAAAAAGCCCCGCGATCTTCGAGTTCTGGTCGGCGCTGATCTGAAGGGAGTCAGTTCAGGTCGAGTCGTGCGCTTGGATGCCTATTTGGCCTCCCTTGAGGCGCGGACGAAAAGCATAGGGGCGCAAGAGGTCGCGGATGCTTTAAAACCGGATTTGGTCTTGCAAGCGGCTTACAATACGAATTCCAATATTCAAAATACCACGACACAGGCTCTCAATAAAATCAACGATTTGGATATCCCGACGACCCAAGTAGGCCTTAAGTTTACCTATGTTTTTGATACGGACGCCAAGATCTCTCAGGGGGATGTGTCTCGAAAAGAAGCATTGGCTGCTCAATTAAAGAGTGAAAGAAAGATGATTGAAAGTGAGAGTTCTTGGTCAGAACTGCAACGTCGCTATGGTGAAATGCTAAAGCAAATCGAAATGGCTGATCGGATCAGTCAAGTCCAAAGCGCGCGTGCTCGAGAACAGGCGATAAAATTGAGCAGGGGGCGGGCGGTGACTTCGGATGTCATCATCTCGGAGGAGGATGCTTCAACCTCTTTACTGACTCTGAATCGTCTGCACGTGGAAGCTCGGAAGATGGAAGCTCAGAGTCGCCTTTTTGTGCGACTGAGTGAATAATGAAAATAAATAAGCGGAGCGCTTTATGAATTTGTCAGCATTATCTATTAAAAGACCTATTTTCATTTCTTGTATTGTTGCATTGATGTTGATTCTGGGAGTGATTTGTTTGGGTAAGATGCCTGTGGATCTTTTTCCCGATGTGACCTTTCCTATCATCTCAGTGCAAGTGACGTATCCTGGAGCTTCGCCGATTGATTTGGAAAAACAAGTTTCAAAACCGATTGAGGACGAGTTGGGGAGTTTGTCAGGTCTTAAAAACATGACTTCGAACAACCTCGATTCCGCCGCGATCATCATTTTGGAATTTAAGCTGGGGACGGACGTTAAAGAAGCCGAGCAGCAAGTCAGAAATCGTATTGGCAACATCCGTAGAACTCTTCCGAATGATATTTATGAGCCAGTGATTCGCCGTTTTGACCCTGCTGATCAACCGGTCATTACCTTGGCGATCACTTCAAACTTGCCTCCGGGGCAAGCTTTTGATGTTGCCAGTGAGTTGATTAAACCCCAGTTTGAACGGATTAATGACGTCGGGCAGGTGACCGTCGTCGGTGGTCGAAAAACAGAAATCCAGGTGCTGGTGGATAAAAATAAAATCCAGGATCGTCAGATTTCCATGATGCAAATTGCGAAGCGGATAGAAGAGACCTCAAAAGATATTCCTATTGGTAAAGTGGAGAATTCATCGAAGGAACTTTTAATGAGAACCAGCGGAGAATTCTCTTCTTTAGAGGCCATTAAAAATGTCAACGTGAACTTTATGGGCTCTGACCGAGCCGTTCTGTTGAGCGATGTTGGTCGCGTGGAGCGGGGCCTTGAAGATCAAAAAAACATGGCAACCATTAAGGGGAGTCCTGCACTGTTGTTGCAAGTATTCAAGCAATCGGGCTCCAATACCGTGGCTGTGACGGATGCCGTGAAAAAGAACCTTGAAAAAGTGAATAAGTATCTTGAAGAGAAAAAAATAGAGGCCCATGTGCAAGTGGTGCGTGATATGTCCCGACCCATTCGCCTCAATGTCGCGGATGTGAAAGAGTCTATTTTGATCGGGATTGTTCTTTGCGTGCTGGTCGTGTTCTTTTTCTTGGGCTCGGGCCGTTCGACCTTTATTACGGGAATGGCACTTCCAAACTCTCTTTTAGGAGGCTTTGTGGTGATGTATGTTATGGGCTTTTCCATTAACATGATGACCTTGCTGGCCTTATCTTTGGCGGTGGGGCTTTTGATCGATGATGCCATTGTAGTGCGGGAAAATATTTTCCGGCATATGGAAATGGGTAAAGATCCCAAAACAGCTGCTCTGGAAGGAACCCAGGAAGTGGCGCAGGCGGTGGTGGCCACCACTCTCGTGGTTATCGCGGTGTTTGGCCCTATTTCGTCTCTTCAGGGGATCATTGGACAGTTTTTTAAACAGTT
>DATBTE010000080.1:0-1655 GCA_036559425.1 Pseudobdellovibrionaceae bacterium
TTTTGAAAATAAAATCGAAGGAAACCTTTACGACGGAAATCAATTTCCATTGAATCCGGTCCCTTTTGCTATGGCGTTAGGCATTGGTCCATGGGACCGGTAAACCGGTAAAAAAAGCCCCATTTAAAACCGGTGCTTCCACACAATTTCCTTTTGTGCAGAGGTTCTCTCACTCTAAAATTTAAGAATAGGACGAAATACTGATCTCTCTACTGTGTTAGTGCACAGAGAAAAGAGGCCATTCAGAGATGGATAGGAATGGCAGGATGGTAAAAAATACCAATCGTTCTCTACAGAGAACGAAATATTACTCCCTTGCTTTCAAAATATCCAAAGGTGCAGTAGAAGAGATTTCAGAATTTCAGGAACAAAAATATTATTCACAAAAAGGAATTTAAATGAAAAAAATTATAACTACCCTGCTTGCCGTAATGTCGTCAATTTCATTTGCAGCCGCTGACAATGCAGTCACTCAAGATAACATCAATTATATTATAACCGTTCTAGATTATTCTACGTGGAATAGATGTTCCAAGACAGTTTGTGCGATAGCTAAGGCCGAAGGAAATGGTAACGGTAGCTGCCAAAAGTATCCCGCAATTGGAGTAATTGCCACCAATTTGACCACTAAAGGTTTTGACATGCTTCAAAGTGTTTCTAGTTGTGAACTTGTCATTGAAGAAGACGGTGAGGCGTTTGCTCAACCCCGTTTGGGAACTTCAAATTAATGGTTAAATCTTGGGATGACTCTTTCATCTTAAATCTACTGGCATGCCAGGATTACAGGGCCTTCATGGCCCTTTTTTTTCAAAGAAGCTCAGATCCGAAAAAACGTCCGAAAAAACTTAGCTTTCAAAGGTTTTCCACACTAGCAGGATATGCTTCAAAAAGTTATCCTGCTGAAATTCTCTCCGGGCGAAAAAATTTGAAATACGAGTCTATTGAAAAGTTTGCTAAAGGCTTATCTCTCAACCAGACCCTTTCAGAGTATTTTAAAAATCTGGTTTTAATTGATTTAACAAATTCCGGCGTCACCGATTTTAATATTGAAGATCTCAAAAAAAGGAATGATTCAATAAGAATAAAAATAATCGCAGGTATAAAAGATCTTCGCAGCAGCAAAAAAATGAATTACAGCGGCCTCCAAAAAGTATTACTGCAAGAAAACTTTTCGCAAGTTTTCGCAGCTCTTGGAAGCCCGCAGGTCGGCGCAAGCCTTAAAGAAATAAAAAATCGAACTGGCTTAGAAATAGAGAGGCTAGTTAAAATTCTTTCGAATTTAGAAAAAGAAAAGGTCATAAGAAGAATAGAGAATCGTTACTTTCTAGAATCAAACTCAATTGATTTTGAATTTTTAGAGTCCGATATCTATTTCAAGAGGAATTTTGTGAGATCAAGTACAAAAGCCTTGAAGTGCTTTGATAAACAGAGTCGAAGTGCCTCCGCCCTTTATATGACTCAAACATTCTCTGTTCATACAGAAAAACTTCCTGCTTTAAAAAACACTCTCTCCTCTATCCTCCGAGAATTTTCTGAAAATGCTGAGTGTCCGGATGGTGATCAAGTTGCCGAGATTTGTCTCAGTTTTACTACGGTCAAGTGAAGTGATTGCCGCGAGCGCCGAAACTAAACCTTCGACACTCACGAAAGAAACA
>DATBTE010000081.1:0-11103 GCA_036559425.1 Pseudobdellovibrionaceae bacterium
ATTTAATTCTGAATTGAGGCCGACTTCCATCTCTTCATGTTAATTCCGTCGATACTGGTCCCTCAACCTCCGGTTATATCACTGGACCATGGGACCGGTAAACCGGAGAAAATAGCCCCTTTTTAAACCGGCGCGTGCAGCACATAGCCGTGGCCGATTGTGCAATCATGCCATTCATCAATTTAGAACAGCTTTCAGCCACTCCAACCGCATTCAGTGGTCCCTATAAACTTGAGGGCTCATCAACTGATGACAAGTTTGACCTTGTAAAATGGCGCTCTGACTCACTTGAAAGTAAGTCGCCGCCGCAGAAAATCCATTTCTTTGGTACAACAGAGGACCCAATCGCTCTCGCTAAAGCGGGAAAGACTGACACCCTCGACCGCGATCATGTAGGGGCAAACGATCAAAATGAACTTGAGTCAAGGGGATGGGGTATATCACCAACTGAGCTTACAGGAGAAACTTTCATAATTTTGAACCCAAAATTTTTGAGTGAAGAATTGCGTCGCTATCTTTATTTGAAAATTGATCCAGCCCAAATTGTTGTAAAAATAAAAGAGGGTCAATTTAAGGCATCATACGGTTTGATACCAACTGGGTTTCCGGGAGAGCTATCTCTGTCTGATGTGGAACCCTTAAGGAAAGAAGTTCCGCAATACAAGGGAAAGAAAGTTTCATTCAAATTTGATTTTGATCCTGGTTCAGAAATGGAAAAGCAGATTGCAGAGTACATCAAAGCGGCATGGTCAAATGACCACATTGAAGTGCAGCTCAATCCCATGTCAAAAGGCGATAAGCTTCAGCGAATGTTTGAGAAAAAATCCGAGGCCGTCCTTGGTCGAAAAGGAATCGACTATCCAGACGGCTTTTCGGTCTTGACCTATTTCAAAGGAAAATACGAATCGAATTACTACTTCGTGGACAAGCCAGAGATCGACGCCTCAATTGCTGAGGCTGTCAAAGAATTTGATTCGAGCAAGCGTGCGACACTTTACAAAAAAATTCAGCTTCAAATTTTACGAGAGCACACTCTGCTGCCTATCCTTTTTGGTTCACAAGCGTCTGGCATGTGGAGTGGTAAGGTTCAAAGAGCGCCATCGCACCCGATGGGGTATCATACAATGCCATTCGAAACGATCGAGATGAGGACTGAATGAAATTAGCGGCACGACTGGAATCACAGTTAACAAAACTGTTTCTGATCTCCGCAGGAGTCGGTGCCGTCGTCCTTTTTTCAAGCGTCTCTATTTCTACTTCTGAAATTAAAAGCAAGGCAATCGGCTTTATTTCGACCCATGTAAAAGCCATTTCTCAAGCCGAAATCAGTTCACAAAATGTCAGCGAAATAGATCGTGAAGTTCGCCGCCTCTATGAAGCATGGAGAGGCACACAGGATATCGACATTCGAATCGATATATTTCTTGACGGAAAGCTTGTCGGCAAAGCCGGTCAGTTGCAGCGATTTGGCGTTTTTTCTTTTTCCACAAATGAATCACATTTACTTCCATCAGGTCAAAAGCTGGATGTGAATATTCAGCTTGATTTGGCAAATCAGATTTTAACCGATGTCATGATGCTTGCGGTGTTCAGTGTCTTCCTTTTTTCGTGCTTCTGTCTTTTAAGAAAGAATCTTGGTAAAACTATACAACAAGTCACAACGCCTCTTGAAAGGCGCGTTGCATGGCTAACCGAGGTTGCGCAAAAGTTGCCAGAATCTATACAAGGTGAACTTTTAATGGAAGATACTGCCATTGATGAAGTTCAAGCCCTTGATGTTTCGCTGAATGCTTTTGCCAAGCAGATCATTGCGCTTGAATCTCGTGTTAAAGAGGCTGGTATCAAAGAAGGTCGCGTGCGAATGGCCGAGCAACTTGCTCATACCGTCAAAGGCAAACTTTCGCTTCTTTATCTGAGAATCGACAACTCAATAGGTCTGTCTGAAGCAGAAAAGCATCGACTAGCTTCAGCGGTGAGTGATGTTGCAACGGCAGCGCAGACACTTTTAAAATCAGGTAGATTGAGTCACCCCGACGAGTTGTCATCGGCCCCTGGCATCGCAAATGTGAATCTTACGGAGCTTTTACGACGGGTTATTGCGAATAGAACGGAGACTTTGCCTTCAGAAAAACAGGTTTCAATAAGTTTTGACTTTGCTAATGAAATGGATTCAGTTGTTTGCGCCTCTGCCGCAAACCTCGAGGCAACATTCGCTAACGTCATCGACAACGCCGTTGAGGCGATCGACACTGACGGCAAAGTGCGCGTGAAACTCAGAAGTGAAAATGGGTTTCATAAGATTACGGTTTCTGATAATGGCTGTGGGATTCCAGAGCACATTTTGCCGCAACTCATGAAAGAGCGCGCGACTTTTGGAAAAAATGATGGAAATGGCCTCGGACTCTTTCATGCAAAAACAACTGTAGAGGGTTTGGGCGGGAACATTCAAATCACATCTACTGTTGGTCAAAAAACCGAAGTAACGATTGCGTTGCCGGTTCAAAATTCAGGGTCCATCAAGAGTGAACAGGGCTTCGAGATTGATCTCTCGTCTGTAGAACAGCTTGTAATTCTTGATGACGATCAAAGTATTCACTCTGCTGTGATGTTACTGTTAGGGCATGCTCCGTCTGTGGAGGTGGTTCACCTGTATTCGATCCCAGAGTTTGAGTCCTGGATGACCGAAAACGGATCAGGCGAATTTAACTCGAGAATTTACTGGATGGACTATGATTTGAAACATCCATCAGAAAACGGGCTCACCATGATTCAAAAGCATAGTCTTCAATTTGAAGTTTATCTTGTAACCGGCATGGCGGGTTCAGAAGAGGTTCAAAAAATTGCAAGAGCACAGAACATCCGGCTTTTCGCAAAGGACGAAATTTCTAAAGTTCAATTTAAGTTTAATGAAACTTTCCGGCTTCCAGAAATTGGTCTGGGATGAGGAAACTAACAGTGGGAGGAATTATGAAAGAAGTAGTCGAAATCAATCTCGATGCTCTTGAAGCCGAAGCTGAGTCATTCAGCGGAGGCGTGAGCTCTTGCTAATGTCTGACATTGATGCTGACAAACATAATTTTGGTCAGCTTGTGAAGCCCATGGAGCGGGCTTCATCACTTTATTTCCGAAAACCGAGGCCAGTTTTTTGGGAGCATCTCTTTTTTGGTAAAGAGAGTCCTCTAGAGTCTGTTTTTTCGGAGATTGGTGAAAACGGCCAGGTCAGCCTTGCAAGCTTGCTTTTCAACCTTGAGATTGATGTGGAGTCTGAATGGCTGGGATACTCAAAAGAAATTCCCCGATCCAATGAGTCAGTCACTGATCAGCATTTCTATTCTTTTGGCGTGCTGCTTGCGTATGCCTACTTGTTTGGAATTCGTGATCTACACAAATTCAATCTCATCAAAACAAAGACTCATCTGCAGGTTATCGATGCTGAAGTAGTCTTAACCAATTTGATTTTGCCAAATGAGTCAGTTCTTCTGCCATTTAAAGACGTTCCTTTTAATGTGTGTGGACTAAATTTACTTGTCGATTCATTAGTAGCTACGATCTCTTCGCAGAAACAATTGATATTCGCCGGATACTTTGATCTTTTCGCCGTGGCTTTTTGTAAACAGCGAGCATTGCTTGAAAGTCTAAGCGTCGCCGCAAGTACAGCTCCGATTCGGATCATCATTCGTAATACCAAAGTTTACTCAAATCATCTAAATGGTAGTTCCAAAATCCTTGACCTTCTTTCGGAAGAACAGGCTCAGCTTGAGCGTGGTGATATCCCGTATTTTTTCAAACGTCTTGGGGACAATCAGCTTTATTGGATTTCATCGACAGATGGCAATACGTCGTCAGTTCAATCCACAGATTCCTTTACGACTGACGTTGATAGGCATGCGCAACAACCATCGCTTCTGATCGGGAGTCCGGAGGTTGTTGAAAAGAAAATGGCTCAGGGGGCTCTCTTTCTTCAGAGAAAACTTGGCAGCTCAGATTCTTACGAATTTTCGTGGAACGATGGAAAGCTTACGTTGAGCCCAGGCGAATTTAAAAACACCTTTACGGGCAGTCAATTCCGCGTAGGCAAGTCTTAAGGCTTTAAAACAAGGATAAAAACAGATAACTCGGCGATGCAAATGTTGAGACTGGACTTCTCCGCGTAAGGAAGCTTTCCTTGGCGAAAAGAGGAGGCAGTCATGGAGAATATTATCTATCGATTCTTTGAAATCGCATTTCGAGCAATCGGAATTTTACTACTTACTGGTGTTTTGGTGTCCGCGCTGATCGACATTCAAAAGCGCGCATTTGAAAGCAAACAAACCGGCCTGACCAGCATGCTAAAAATAAATGAGCAGCTTGTTGGCAAAATACGGTAATGACCGGCGAGGGCTTCGGTTGTGAAAAATAAGAAAAATGATCAGGAAAACAAAGATTTTTTTGGAGATAAGTGGAAACTTGCTCCTGGCGGACGAAAGAGTATCGATAAGTGCCAGACTCGTGTTTGGGAGTTGTACAAAGAACTCAACGGTTATGCCTCCCTCTTCCGCAATATGGGAAATTGCGAGCTCGATTGTGATGAGCTGTACGGCATTAGCCTCAGTCTACAGCGTATGGGTAAACGTCTCGGAAAGATCTCAGACAAACTCTCGGGCGCTATTGTGAAAGAGGACACGTCAGATACGATTTAGGCCTACTTTTCCACTTCTGTGCATAGCGCCGTTAAGCTTCGTTCTTGCTGGCAATCGCTCTATGCATTATACCTCCGAGGGTACCACAATTTAAGTATTGGAGCTCCGAGGACTATTGTCCGATTCGGCCATCCCTCATTTTCCATGCCGTTGTCTCGAGATTCCATTTTAAGGGTTTGCAATGGCGCATACAAAACCACAATTGATAGAAAATTTAGCCACTGAGCGACTAAAAATCATGGCAAGTAAAAGAGAACTTTTAAAACGACTTTGCCGAAGGAATAACCTATGCCTCATCTAGGCCATAATCCCACTTTGCCAGATATTCAGAAGTATGTCGACGAACTTGAACAGGAGCGTGGATTCGCAAATCAAGACGCCATCCAAAAGTGCCTGATGCTCGGTGAAGAAGTCGGGGAACTTTTTAAGGCGATTCGCAAACAAGAAAATATGAGTGTGGATACCAAATCCCAAAGTTTCTCAGTCCAGGAAGAAATGGCGGACATCATCATTATGCTTTGCTCGATTGCGAACCGATTTGACGTGAATCTCGAGGACGCATTTCGAAATAAAGAAGAAATTAACAAAAAAAGAAAATGGACAACGATCAAATGAAACATTGGGTTTTTGATTTAGATGGAACCTTAGTTGACTCGTTAACGAGTCATTTTCAAGTTTTAGAAAAAATCTTTCATAGATTTGATGCGGACTTCTCATCCTCTGAGCATCTTGAAGTGCTAAAAGTTAATTCTAAGACTTTGCCAAAATATTTTGAAACGAAGCTTGGGGTCGCTGCTGTCGAGCCTGCGCTGGTAATGTTTAAAGAATTGAATACTCAGTCTTTCAAGAGCATTCGGGCCTTCCCCGGTATTGAAGACTTACTGAAGACCTTGCAGACCCAAGGAATGAAACTCGCAGTTTGGACCGCTCGCGATCTTGAGGCGACGAATGAGATTCTTAAACACACGGGGTTAAGTCCTTATTTTTCAATTTGCGTTAGCGGCTCATGCGTTGATGAGGGAAAGCCTCATCCCGAAGGACTAAAAAAAATTGCTGCTCACTTTGAGTGTGGTGCTGAATCAATGGTGATGGTGGGAGATTTTGATAGCGATATGCTGGGTGCGCAGGCATTCGGTATTAAAGCGATTCGGGTTTTCTGGCATCCAGCAGTTCAGATTAAAAAATGTGAGATCGCGGATTGGCAGTTTCATCAGGTATCTGAGTTTAGGAATTGGCTCAGTGAGCAAACTTTGAACCAAGAGAAATAGGGATTATTTATGAAGAATTCGACCCTTGAGTTTTACGACAATCTTGCTGAAAATTATCAGTTAATCGCTAGAGATTGGGATTCGGCAGTTAGTTCTCAAGGCCAAGTACTTCATGCCCTTATTGGAAAACATTTTTCGAATGCCTCTCAGATCAAGTTGTTGGACTGCTCTTGTGGAATCGGTACTCAGGCAATTGGCTTAGCATTGAGTGGATATCAAGTCCATGCCACGGACCTCAGCCCAAAAGCTGTCGCGCAGGCTCGTCAACAGGCCGACAGATTAAAAGCGAAACTGACTTTTGGCGTTGCAGACTTTCGCACCCTTGATCGCGATGTTGAAGGTAAATTCGACGTAGTGATCTCTTGTGATAATTCATTGCCGCACATTCTGAGCGATGATGAAGTGAAGATCTCCTTAGAAAATATTCTCGATAAACTAAACCCAGGTGGACTTTTTCTAGCGTCGATTCGTGACTACGACGAACTTCTTAAGACCAAGCCAAGTGGAATGGTCCCTCGGAGAATTCAAGATGAAATAGGTGAACGGATATATACCCAGGCATGGACTTGGGCTGAAGGTAAAAACGAATATGAAGTAGAACTCTTCCTCATGTTAAAATCGGATTTAGGTTGGAACACTCACTCTTACAAGACCCAATACCGAGCATTGAGGAGAAGTGAATTATCAAAATTTATGTCTGAATCTGGTTTTACTAATATTGCGTGGATCATGCCAGAAGCATCTGGATATTACCAGCCAGTGGTTATTGGGACGAAAACGTGAGACAAACTTTTTTCACCTCTTACGGGATCACATCAAATGATTAGTCTAGTGCCCACTTCACCACAATATGCGGAACTTTGGCAACAATGGCGGCAGGAACCCAACTCCATTCACTATAATCCCATTGTCGGCAGCGATCTTGAAGGCCTCCGCCGTCGTATGCAGTCTTGCAGCTCTGATCTTTCAAATTTGAAAGCGGCAGAAGAATTTCAATTCTTTATTCAGTGGACAGGTCAACTCGTCGGAACAGTCAGCTTAAAGAACGTCAGTTTTATGATGAGTTATGGTGAAATTGGCTATGGCGTTGGAGAGGAATATCAGGGCAAGGGCATCGGCTCTGAGGGCATTCGAACTTTCGTTTCCAAAATATTTAGCGAAACTTCATTGCGGCGGCTATTTGCCTATGTAGCTGAGGACAATTTCGCTTCACGACGTCTTCTCGAAAAAAATGGTTTCGAGCAAGAAGGTATCTGTCGTGAGCATTATATCATCAATGGTACACCCACCAATGAAGTTCTCTATGGCCTGCTTCGCCAGGATTGGGAAAAAGGAAATAAGTTTTCCTCGCCGGAAATTACAAAAAAATATCGAGGTATGATCGTTGAGGAGAGCCTCGAAGATCCAACGATCATTAATAACATTTCGATCCAAAATGTTCAGATTACAAGTCCAAGCCGATGGCACATATATACAGTCTCTCTTTCTAAAGAACAGATTGATCAATACCAAAAGTTTCTCAAGAGGGGCCCCTGGTATATGCACTTCTGGCGTGGTGATGACATTGTGGCTGTCTTCAAAGATAAAACCTTTCACCTTTCTAAGAATGATAAGGGAACGTGGCTGCCCGCAATTGCATATGGCAAGTCGATAGGCATTCCAGAAGAACAACTTGATTTTCTTACAGAGGGAAAGTGATGAATCATTCTAAAAGTAAGGAAGAGATTGCAAAAATGGTTCGCGCTATTTTTCAGACTCGGTATTCACTTTCCCAAGGCCCTCTTCATGAGGAACTCCGCGCAGTAAAGGCTGACTTTAATGCAAGAGGAATACTTCAATCCGGAGCGTATGCAGTAAAAGTGGGAAAGATGGTTGGACAGGCATTACAGAATGCGGTCGACGACACAATAGATGAAATTGAGAGTGCTCGCAGGGAAGCACGAAGAAAAGATAGCTCCGCACTATGGGACACAACTAAAGAGATATTGTCTGAAATTTGTGACACAGAAGTGACACGAGCGAATAATCAAGCGGTCGATATTGTGGGTCAGACATCTAGAGACGGAACCTTTGCATCTATTGCCGCTCAGCACTTTTCGCAGTTTGGAAGCAACCTCAGATGGCGCATCCAGACCAAGATCGCGAGTCTCAAGGCAAAGTCCGAGTTCATCGCACTTAAGACTCCAGAAGATAGAATTGCTCATGGAGTTCCTGACGTCGCGATTATGATGTGGTTTCCGACGGCTGAAAGAGATGGGCAAGAAGCTTGTGAGAAAGCACAAAATAAGTTTCATACAATTGAAGAGGTCGTTCTCAATGCAACCGAAGGTCGCGCCACTGTTAGAAAGTTTGACGATCCCAACATTCTCCCTCAGGACAGAATATCTGCAGCTATTGAGAAATGGCTTGAGAAGGCCGTACTTGTAATCTGTGATCTCGAGGGAAATCGTCCTAACGTATTTTATGAATTTGGTTATGCAAGAGCGGTCGGCACCGACGTGTTGGCGACTCGGCCTACAGGAAGCGAAACTGCTCTACATCTCGGACATTGGCAGATGACGGAGTATTCTGACCTCGACGAGCTGAAAACGAAATTACTTCCTAAACTTAAGAATCATCTTGAAAAATTTGATCTTACTGGGGCTTCTTAATGCGAGAAGATAGAGACTTTCTAGCCACTCGATTGAATCGGAAATTACAAAAAAATTTATTCAAACCTACCTTAAGCCAGGAATTCAGATTGCGGATATTGGATGTGGAGCAGGTCACTACTCTTGATTCATTTTTAGGTGGTTTTATATGAGATGGGATGAGACTTGGCATCGGCTTCTAGAATGGACAAATAGGCAAACTTCTTCCGAGCGACTTTCGGCAATAATACTTACGCACGAAGGATATAAAGACTTAGACCCAAGTCATCCGCTCGGGGGAAAAGACGGTGGCAAAGATGCGCTGTGCACCCGCGACGGAAAGAAGTGGGTAATGGCTGTCTATTTTCCACGTGGTAAGCAATCCCTAAAAGATATCAAGGGCAAATTTTTAGAAGACCTTCCTGGAGTTCAAAAAAATGGGGCCGATGGAATAGTTTTTGTTACTAATCAAGAACTTACTCTTGGGGAGCGTGATGATATTAAAGCTCTGGCTGAAGAAGCTCATTGTGAAATATACCATCTCGAAAGAATAACAACTCTGCTCGATACCCCGAATATGCATGCAGTCCGAAAACAATTTTTGGATATAGATTTTGCAGCAAGTACAACGACATCTCCGGATGATGATTGGAAGCTTCTAGAAGAAAACTCTAAAAACCTTATGAGCAGAGTTCCGGACATGATCGGAAATAAGGTTCGTCTAGCAAGAAAAAATGATGTTGAAAATATTGAAGCTAAAATAAAAGAAACTCCAATTGTTGTCGTGTTAGGTGATTCGGGAGTCGGTAAATCCGGTCTGTGTAAAAGTATTGTTGCTGCTCGAGATGAGAAATACCATAGCCTTTGGTTAAAAGCGAAAAGTTTGAATGAACAAGACTTCAACGCAATCGGGATAAAGATCGGCATATCAGGTGCCCTTCAGAATCTTCTTAAACAGGGTAAAAAGCCGGGGCTGTTGGTATTGGACGGTCTTGAAAAACTATCTACAGACGCTGAGTTC
Source organism: Pseudobdellovibrionaceae bacterium (assembly GCA_036559425.1). Classification (GTDB taxonomy): domain Bacteria; phylum Bdellovibrionota; class Bdellovibrionia; order Bdellovibrionales; family Bdellovibrionaceae; genus JACMRP01. Next base: position 9,599 of record DATBTE010000081.1, read on the forward strand.
ACTAATCTCGGAATTCTCTTAGGGATTTTATTGCCGCTTGAAACTGAGTGGCAGGTGATTTTGACTTGTCAGCCAGAGGCTTATGATAGAATTCAGCAAGGTCTTGCATCCGTAAATGTTTTTACCGCTAATTGGGGAAAGGTTGAACTTACCGCTCCTAAGAAGGAAGAGCTGGAAGAAGTTTGGAAAGCGTTTCCGAACCTACAGACAATAAAACTTCAGCGTGAATTGTCGACTCTTTTAGACAATCTAAAGATTCTGGATTTACTTGCCTCTAAGTCTGCAACTCCGGGAGCCCTTGACCCTGCGAAATCTTGGGTTGGAGAGTCTGATATAATTGATTGGTTTTGGGAAAGATTTGTACTTACCCAAGCAGAAGGTCCTAAGCGCTCTCGATTCATGCAAATTTTGGCAGAGAAAATTGCAGATGCGATGGATGACGAAATTGCGGAAGTTGAATTTGAAGGGTCTGATCTTGACCCAGTGGATAGCTTGTTAGCCGACGGCCTTTGCGTAAGAAGTAGTTCAAACTTAGGGTTTGCACATGATCTTTATGGTGATTGGGCGAGACAACGTCTGATTGTAAGTAAAAAAAATGGTGTTAAAGCATTTATTGAACAAAAGATTATTTTTCCACAGTGGCATCGAGCTATCAGATTATATGGACAGCAACTATTGGAAAAAAATCAGACAGTTGATGCATGGAAGTCTGCAGTAAAGAGTTTTGAAGTAGCGGACGGTAAACCGAGCCTTACCCAAGATCTTTTCCTGGATGCGATTGTATTTTGTGCGCAGCCTTATGCGATGCTGGAGCGTTCTTGGCCAGTTCTCGTGGAAGATGGGGGAAAATATCTTCGAAGGCTACTCAGTAGATTTCGGCATGTAGCTACGTCTCCTAATCCCGCAATGTTGAAATACGCAAAAGAAGTTGGGATAGTGTCACCGGCTAAGGCGGCCAGCTTTCAACGCATTCCTTTCGGTCCGCAGTGGATTCCGGTATTGGTTTTTCTTCATTCGCACAAGGAAGAAGTCATTACATTGAGTTTGGGATTGACCGCAGATATTTCATATATGTGGTTGAGTATGGCCCCGCATGGAGCTCCAGGTAGAAACGAAGCTGCGGAGTTAGCAGTAATGTGCGCTGAGGAAATACTTGCGGTGGAGGCCACAGTCGACTTCACAATTTTTGAGGATGAAGTAGATGAGACTTCCTTGAAAGCAGCCATGACGGCAGTCAAGGAGCAGCCACAAAGAGTAGAAAATTTAGTTAAATTTGCTTGTAGGCGTTCTGAGCCTGTTGGAGCTCTTAAAGCTGTAGTCGATAAGTCCGCTGAAGAAGCACAAAAGGTTGTTCAGAAGTCTCCGCTGCACGCGCCGGTTTAAAAAGGGGCTATTTTCTCCGGTTTACCGGTCCCATGGTCCAGTGATATAACCGGAGGTTGAGGGACCAGTATCGACGGAATTAACATGAAGAGATGGAAGTCGGCCTCAATTCAGAATTAAAT
>DATBTE010000082.1:0-2414 GCA_036559425.1 Pseudobdellovibrionaceae bacterium
AACTTGAATTCATGCTGAACCTCCTTGCTGGGCTCAGACTATGTGGAATCACGAAGGACAGCAAAAAGGCTTCATGGGGCGCTTACGATGTTTCCGTCGCAGAAAGCGGTCCTGATGCGATTAAGATTATAAAACATGCCAAGAAGGACTTTGCATTGATCCTTATGGACTACCATATGCCTGGCATGTTGGGCACCGAAGTCACGAGAGAGATAAGACAAATTAAGCCGAGCCAACAAATTCTTGCCTTTTCATTAGATGATACCAGAGATGTAATGAGAGAAAACTTCTTAGCAGGAGTAAATGATTTTCTTGATAAAAATTCAGATAATGATGTTTTACTAGCTGAGATTAAAAATCGTTGTGCAAAATATGACCAACTATACAGAACGATTGATTCCGAAGATCTTCCTGTTGATGATCGAACTCTATATATCCTTGAGACTGGAATGATAGGTAGATCTATGGATCTATATCAACTTTGCAAAGACATAAGGAAAGTGGCACCCTCTGCGGCCACAACTGTCATCTTAGGTGAGAGTGGTACGGGTAAGGAACTTGTAGCAAAAGCCCTCCATAAATTCAGCGGACGTCCCAAAGATCGTTTTGTAGCTATCAACATCGCGGCAGAGTCTCCACTCCTTTTAGACTCCTCCCTTTTCGGCCACCAAAAAGGAGCCTTTACAGGAGCCACATGCAATCAAGTTGGGAAGTTCGAGCTTGCCGACAAGGGGACTCTTTTTTTGGACGAGATCGGTGACATGCCATTGGATCTTCAAGTGAAACTACTTCGAGTTCTCCAAGAAAAACAGATAACACCGATTGGCTCAAACAGGCCGAGATCTGTCGATGTAAGAATTGTCGCAGCTACGCATAAAGATCTAAAAAAAATGGTAGAAGCTGGGACATTTCGTGAGGACCTCTATTATCGACTATTTAACATTACCTTAAATACGACACCACTTAGACAGCGACCTGAAGATATTGAACTATTAGTCGCAAAATTCACGGATGAAGTTTGCGAAAATAACCGAATCAAACGTTCGCTACATCGAGAATGTCTTGAAATATTCCGAGGCTACCATTGGGCAGGAAATGTCCGTGAACTTCTGTCGACCGTAGAAAGGCTTCTCCTGTGTGCGGATTCCAGCGTAGTTCGAAAAGAAAGTCTTGATCCTGTATTTTTTAATCCTGTGAAAAGTAAACCCATAACTCTCGAAGAGATCGATGCTCATGTGGACAGTATCAAAAAGCATCATATTATCGACGCTCTGAAAAACTCACCAACTCGCGCCGAAGCTGCTCGACGTTTAAATATTGCCCAAAATGGTCTTCAATATTTTATTAATAAATGGAATCTCTGATTTTTGTTACAGAAGCGATACTTTTAAATCAAATTGGTCACTATCTCTTTAGTTTCGACAAACGTTTAGTGAGCAGCAAATAAAGAACCCAGGATTTTATCAACCTGAATTCGCCTGATATAGAAGTAACAATACAAATAACCAAAATCGACGTTCTACTTTTTTATTTTTCGCGCAAAAGTCTCTTACAATTGAATCTTGATCGTCTCATAAAGTAAATCTGCCGCAATCGAGACTCCTGCTTCGTTCCAATGAGTGTCGTCGGGATGATGAAATAAAGCTCCTGATTCTTTGTATTTGGAATTGAAATTTTGAAAAAGATCTATGTACTCAATTCCCTGGGAACGAAGCTCCGCCTGAAGCATGGGTAAAATCAAAGGCTGGTGTTTCAACGGCACCTGATCAAAATAGATCGTTTCCTTATTGGGAACTCCTACTACCACAAAACGGATTCCTTGGTCCGCGAAAAATTTTCGATAGACGGCAAGTCGCCGAACCGCAGACCTAACCACTTGATCCCGATCTATTTTTTCAACTTGCGCCCCCTGAAGGAAGCCATTCTTAAACTCATAGGGTCCTGGTGCGATATCCTGATCGGTAAGCGGAATAAATATACGAAGTAAAGAGTCAAATATTCCATGTTTTGATTTATAGCTTTGAAATGGATTAAATGTGATGTTGTCCTGCGCCCTTTGATAGAGTTTTGCCAGTTTCTCACCTTGGAACTGAGAATTTTTTTTGCTATTGAAATCATCCGGAAGTTCGCCCAAGGAACGCTCAATGATTACAAAGACAAAAAAACGAGGTTTCAATTTGAGTGCCGACAGGTAGTCGGGTATTTTATCCGCCTTAACTCCCCCGAGGTTGTAAACGACCTTTCCTGTCTTTCGTGAAAGAATTTCTGAAAGCGTTTCGTCTTGCGAAAGCGAAGTCCCGACAGCGCAAGAATCCCCGCCGACAATAATATCAACTTTGCTGAGCTCACCAATCGGGTGATTACGAAACCCAAAACTGTCGGTTTCCCAGCTTACATTTTTCAGAACAGCACTG
>DATBTE010000083.1:0-12314 GCA_036559425.1 Pseudobdellovibrionaceae bacterium
CAATTTATTTTCTCTTAGTTATTTTTTTAATCGGCTGCGGAAATGTGCGTTTCACCGCCAGCACTTCCCCGGAGGGCTCTGGGAGTCCCACAGGTGTTGCAACCACAGGGAATAATGATCCCAATACAGGAGATGATGGAAACACTCCCGGGCCAACCCCCACCCCCCCGCCGCCACCAAACGGACCTCGAGATGTTCACTACTCAAAAGCGGTGCCAGCGGCTAGCAATCAAGTCGACTTTCTTCTTGTTATTGATAACTCGGCATCTATGATCGCCATTCAACAAAAAATGGCCGCCTCAATGACTGCCTTGGCAAAACAACTCAACGGCTTGGCCATTGACTGGCAGATGTGCTTAACCTTGACGACTGATATGAATAAAGGTGGTGTTGCCACCAATTCAGGAACTCATACTTGTGGATCCGATGGATACTGTACAGGCAGTTACACTGGTGGTTCCTGGAGTTGGGGTGTTTCTCGCCCATGGTCTAGTGACTATACCCCCACTGGCGGAGCTTCACAGTATATTTTAAAGAAAACAACGAATGAAGCCTTATTAAATAAAATCTTCACCAATACCATTCCTAAGCTGGGTTCGGGGGATACAGGAACTGGTGATGAACGTGGCATTAAGGCCGCCTACAATCACTTTGCAAATTCCGCAAATAATGGCGCTTTTAATACCGCTGGTTGCTATCGCCCCGGTTCTTCTGTTGCGGTGATTGTTCTGTCCGATGAAGATGAGCGCAGTGTTGCTGGAGATTGTTCGCGAGTAAACACCGCTCTTGGGGATCACGAAATTCCCGCATGTCGATATTATGAAGCTCCCCATAACATCAGAACTTTAGAATTCGCTGATCAGCCTGCGAATTTACTGTCGCAAGCCAAAAATATATTTGGGTCCTCCTCGCGGTTTACTTTTAACTCAATCATCGCCGACACAGATGCCTGTCAAAATCAGCTCAATGACAATATCAGCTTCCAAGTGAACGGAGTCAGCTATTACTCCCCTCACTATACTGGCACAGTCTACAAAGCGGCCTCGCAGTTAACCAATGGAGGCGTGGCAAGCCTTTGTTCAAGCGATTTACAATTGAATTTATTTGGTGATGTTGTAGTGAACACCCTCGCAAAAGTAACTTTGGAGTGTGCTCCCGCGAATCTATCAATTCAAGTTGGAGCCAACGAGGCCAATGTTTCCTCTCTCGACCCAAGCAAATATTCGGTGAGTGGCGCCGTCGTCACTTTCAACCCTGACTTAACGCAAAACCAGTGGTTGAAGATGGATTACCAATGTACACAGTAAGGCCAATTAAAAGTCAACTTTCTGACTAGCTTAAGTTAGCCAAACAAGAAGCCATCCTGTGGATGGCTTCTTTCATTTGCCCCTCGGAACATGCGAAGCTGAGACGTAAATATCCATCACATCCACACTCCGATCCTGGAACCGTCGCCACATAATACTCATTCAAAAGAATGTCCGCGAAATCTTTGGATCCTTGAATTTTTTTATTCTTGTGAGTTTTTCCGTAAAGGGATTTCATGTCCACCCAAAGGTAGAATGCTCCCTGAGGTTCAATCACTCGCAATTGCGGAAGCTTTTTAAACTCCGCCATAGCGGTGGTTTTTCGTTGAACCAAAACCTTCACCACTTCGGCAATATCGGGTTCAGAATGTTTAAGAGCCGCAAGCGCCGCATATTGAGAGATGCTTGAGGGTGATCCCGTGGACTGACTCTGATAATCGCCCATCGCTGTGATAAGCCTCTCGGGGCCCGTCGCCCAACCGATGCGCCATCCTGTCATCGAGTAAGCTTTAGAGCCTCCATTGACCAGCACCACGCGCTCTTTTAATTCTGGAGCTACCTGCAAAATATGAGGCGCTATTTCCGTGCCATCAAACATGAGACGATTGTACATATCATCAGAGATCACCATCACCTGAGGATGGCGGACCAAAACATCCGCTAAGGCCCTGAGTTCCTCGCGAGTGTAAACCAAACCCGTTGGATTGCTAGGGGAACAAAACAAGAAAGCCCGAGTCTTTGGTGTAATCGCACTTTCCAATTTCTCCGGAGTCATTTTAAAGTGATCAGATTCACCACACTCCACCACTACGGGAACGCCATCAGCGAGTTCCACCATTGTAGGATAGCTGACCCAGTAAGGAGAGTTGATGATTATTTCGTCTCCGGGGCTGCAAAGCATTTGTAAAGCACCGAAAATAATAAACTTCGCACCCGAAGCCACCGTGACATTTTTAACTCCGTAATCCAGGCCTATTTCACTTTTAATTTTTTCAACGATCGCTTGACGAAGTTCCACTGTGCCACTAGCCGCAGTGTATTTGGTAATTCCTTTTTCAATGGCTTCCTGACCTGCGCGTGCCGCTGCAGGGAAGGTGGGCCAATCAGGCTCTCCGACAGTCAGAGAAATCACTGGATGTCCCTGGGCTTGAAGTTCTTTAGCCTTCGCCACCAAGAAAAGTGTTGGAGAGGTTTTTAAATTCTGCGCTCTTTTGGATAAAATCATTGGATCCTCTTCTTCGTTCCTTGAATTTTCTTTATTTAATTTCTTTATCTAATTTACTTAATCTTTTCCATTGCCTTTTTTCTCTTATTTACAAGAGCCTCCAGAACAACGTCGGTCACTAACCCCTGCAAAGATCCGCCATGCTGAGCTACTTCTTTCACTCCTCGAGAGGAAATAAAATAGTATTTAGGATCAGAAAAAATAAGTAAAGTTTCAATTTTAGGGGCGAGCATTTTATTCATATTCGCCATGGTCAGCTCATGTTCAAAATCTGAAAAAGCGCGCAGGCCCCGCACGATCACATCGGATTTCTTTTCCTTCATATAATCAATGGTAAGCCCATCATGGATATCGACGCTCACATTTTTTAGATGAGAAAGACTTTTCTCGATGAGTTCCTTCCGCTCTTCAGCCGTAAAGAGAGAAGCCTTATCCGGTGATTTGGAAATCAACACCACGGTTTTTTCATAGAGATGGGAAATTCTTTGGATAATATCAACATGTCCGAGAGTGATGGGATCAAAACTTCCCGGATAAACTGCGAGCTTACTCATGAATCTCTTTATCCTTTTTTTTCGCGAAGAAAGATAGGATTTTGTCACCAAACTCCCTATGATCATAACGCTCTATATCGCCATAAGAATCTTCAATTCTTTCCTTCCGTTGAGATTCAATAACCATCAAAGTCTGCGGGCCAAAAGCCTGGCTTTGATTTATTTGTTCCATGACTGCATGAGCCATTTTCTCAGTGAATGGAGGATCCGCAAAGACGATATCAAAGGCTTCTCCTTGATAACTCTTAAGATAGGTCAGAACCTCCATATTTATTATGCGATAGTCACTGCTCGGAACTTTAAGCTTTGCCAAATTTTTCTTCAAAATATCAAGGGATTTAGGATGTTTTTCAACAAAGATCACTTCCTGAGCCCCGCGCGACAACGCCTCAATCCCTAAATTACCCGTGCCTGAAAATAGATCAATAACTCTGGAACCCTCAATATCAAACATCAGTTTATTAAATAAGGTCTCTTTCACTCGATCCGTGGTGGGACGGATATGATCTGCTTTAAACTCTACGAGAGGATGCCCCTTATATTTTCCAGAGATAATTCTCATTTCACTAAACCTTCAGCTAAATTAATGATCGCAAAAATATCCTCAAAAGGCTTGGGAACAAAAAGGTCCGCTCCCATTTGCGTGGCAGTCTCCATATTATGCTCTCCTGAAAAGGCCGAAATCAAAATGACCTTGCCCGTTCTTTCGCTGCCGATCTCGATTAAAACTTGGGGCCCCGTCATCTTTGGCATTAAAACATCCAAAAAAATCAATTCAGGTTTTTGTTCTCGCCAGAGGTTCAGTCCTTGCAATCCATCTTCGGCTTCGAAAATATCATGGCCATGACTTTTTAAAGCGCGTCCCAAAGATCTGCGAACTAAAGGTTCGTCATCTATGATTAATATTTTCATGTGTCATCTCTTTAATGGGAAGAGTTATACAAAATACCGCGCCTTTGCCAATTTCAGATTCAAAACGGATGCTACCGCCAAATCTTTCCACAATCGACTTCGACATACTTAAACCAAGACCTGTTCCAAGTCCTTCTTTTTTTGTAGTAAAAAAAGCTTCGAAAATCTTATTTTGAATATCCTTGGGAATTCCAGGTCCGGTATCAGCGACGCTGAGTTCTACATTTTTTGGATTGCTGGGTGAAATTGCGGCAGTGACGGTCAAGGTTCCAGGGGTCTTCATCGCTTGGCAGGCATTATTGACGAGATTAAACACCACTTGTTGCAGCAAATGAGGCTCGACCTCCACCAAGGCATGACGCGATTTCAAATAAAGCTGAAAACGGTGTGAACGCAATGCCGTTTTTAACAAGGGGAGAGTTTTCTCCACAATTTCGTCGACGGAAATCAATGCCTGGGGCTGACTCTCGTTTTGTGAAAACTCTAAAAGGTTCTTAATGATTTTCTGCGAACGCAGCGCTGCTTTTTCAATTTCCACTAAATCGGAATACAAAGAGTCCCCTTTAGGAGCCTCTTGCAACAAAACCTGGGCAAGGGAGCGAAGACCCGTCAGGGGATTATTCAATTCATGGGCGATGTGGCCTGCGAGTTTCCCGATGGCACCCATTTTTTCACTCTGTATAATTTTAAGATAAAGCTGGCGAGACTCAGTAATATCCACATACTGGTTCACCACATTGGTGGAACGCCCTCCGCTTTCGGACACTACCGGGTAAGCGTAAACTTGGTAGGTCTTAGTACCTACTTTAATTTGCCCTGTTTCCGAGGCCTTGTTTTTCAAAGCCTGACTCACAGGACAGGCTGGACAAATTTCTTTATTGCCTGCAAAGGTCTCATGGCACTTTTTGCCAAGATTGTGCTCAGCAAATTTCTTATTGGCACGAACCACTTCATAATCGACGTCGACAATCGCGATAGGGTCCTTCATGCTGTCGAAGGTTTTTTCCCAACGATAAGAAAAACTTGAAAGCTGATTTTCTAAAAGCACCCGATCCAGTGCCATACTCAGAGGCCCCAATCGGTCATTCACGTAGTCCAGAAAAAAGTTAAGCTCTTTATCGGCAAGCGAACTTTCAAAACAAAGAATAGCCTCAGCTTTGCCTTCAGCGAGCTGACGAATCAGTTTCAATTCCAATGGAAAAATAAGAGTTTTAATAAATGGTCGTCCGTAATGATTGGCAAAGAGTCTCACCAGCTCGGGATGATGGCTATGATATTTTTCAGGAAACTCCATATCTATCGTACTTTCCGACTGAGTAAACTGTCCCCCATGGAAGCTCATGAGTTCTGTCTTCGCCCCCGCCACTCGATAGGCAAGAATGGGATCACCCAGTTTATGAAACTTACGCAATTCTTTGCGCAAAACCTGTAAAATATCTTCAAAAGAACCTTGCGAAGCCAGCTCTTTAATAAAACGAATGAGTAAACGTTCGCGGCTGAGCTTTTCCGTCTCTTCCGTGTGCGAAATCTCAATATGTAAAGTGCGTTCTTCCACAATTTGTTCGAGGCTATTGGTCAGCCCTTCGAGCTCCCGATTGCGCTGGGATAATTCCTTCAGCAACTGGGACTGCTGGGAACGTTGCAAATGCTTTAAGAGGGCTCCGTTCAAGATTCCTTGAAAAGTGCGTGCATCTAAATCCTGGGGAATGATTTTTAAAACCTGGCCGCGATTAATTCCTTCACGGATAATTCTCTTTGTAAGTTCTTTGGAGCGGAGAATACGACTTGAAAAGGCTTGATGAAGTTTCGCCGCGAAGATCAGATCCAAGGCGATATTCTCATCCAAATCCGTAGAAATTAATACGACTGAAAAACGCCCACTTTGCAGAAGACGTTCCGCTTGAAGGGTGGACTGAGCTTCCGCCCAATCCACCTTCGCCACCAAGACCAAGCTTCGATACTCTAAAGGTAAGGGCTCCGTCGAAACCCATAAAATAGGGTCAGCAGAGTGGCGGTCATTTTGATTCATGAGCTTTAATGCTATCTTCAAGCAGATAAACGCTCAAGATTCTTTGTAATCTTTCGTGAATTTCCAAACTCCGCTGAATGACACTTTCCATGGAGCCGGGAGGAATGCGCACCTTCTCCGTCTGATACCATTTAATGATCGGCAATACCGTAGGGATGACCCGCGCGACAGCGGCCAAGACCTCGTCCGCTCGGTCTATCAGTGGCCCCATCACCTCCAGACCTTTGTCTGGAATCATATGGATATTCTCACGAGCCAGATTATTTATGTCATTGATTTTTTCAACAGCCTGATAAAACTGCATGTTATCGTTCACCGGAAAATTCCCGTTCAGATAGAGAGCTTGAACTAGATTCCAAGCAAAAAGCTCTTGAGGATCTTCTTTGGGAAGCTTGTAACTCGACAACCCTCCACTTCGTTGAATCAATTGCGTTGGGATTTCCCCTTGAAGAACTTGGTGAATATAAGACCCTAACTCTTCAGACACCACATCCTCAGGAAAGCTTGCTTGATAAATAAAACTGTTCGTGGCTTTTGGTCCAGTTTCCCAAAAATTGACCGTATCAAAGCTGATATTGAGACAAGGAGTATTCGTCAAGCCTGCCATATGCATTGGCGCACTATCACATCCCACGAGAAGCTGCGTGCTCATGAGCAGATGGAAGACCTCGCGCAAATGGGTTTGACCGATCAGGTTAATAACCCGTCCACGACTGACTCCCGCTTCAATGGCTTCGCCTAAGGCTCTCTCGGCAGTGGAGCCGATCATAACAATCGGTGTTTCTAAATTGTGATCAAAAAAGTTCTTGAACACTCGAGCCCACTTAAACGGTGGCATTGACTTTTTGATATCTGAAGCTCCGATGTGCACGAGGAGAAATTTTTCCGGCAAGCTGAAATCCCGGCCATCCACCTGTGGCGGATCCCAGTCCGCGTCGACATATTCATAGCCAAGCATAGAAATAAAAATATCCGTTAAATGCACTCGATTAAAAGAGTCCACACCGACTTGGCCATAAAAGTAGGCACTGACTTCATCAGGAATACTTAAAAAGCCATCACTATGACGGGTGTAGCCTGTCACGCGGGTATTCGCTGCCGAGATCGCGTGAGTCAAATAGCTGGAGACCGGAGAGAAAGTGAAATTAATAACCCAGTCGTACTCTTCTCCTTTGAGTTTATCGATGAAAGGGCTCAACCGTTCTAGAGAGGCCTCCACATCCGGAGTCGGCTGGATCAAAGGCTCCAAAATTGAGGCCGTCGGCAATTGAATATGGAGATCGACGGATTTAAGCCCTTCGGTCGCTGCTTCAAACTTGGAACGCGTCAACAAATGAAGCTCGCAGGTTGGGTGAATTCTTTTTATAGCTCGGAGCACGGGCCAGGTCATATAAATATCGCCAAGTCTAGCGAGTTGCAGAACTAGAATTTTCATGATGACCCTGTTCTTTGACGAGTTCAGTGAGAATTTTCAACTTTTCCGATTGTTCATTATAGCCCTGAGTTTTTAATACCTCTTTATAAGCTTTCTCAAGGCGCTTCAGCGCCGTTGACAGATAATTTTCCAATTCGTCGCTCATAAGACTCTCCCTTGCTTATTGTTGCTTGCCGATTCAGCTCTTCAACAACCATCGTTTTTTTTTGGATAACTTCATCAAATTTATATTTTTCAGTGAGCGATAAACATTGCACTGACCAACCCATAACCCCGTGGATTTGAGTTCGCAAAGTATTCAGCTCTGAATGTTCATTAGAAAAATTTTCCCAATCCATTCGTTTTAAATTCAACTGGATCCTGGCCGCCTCATAGACCGCTGCCACTGAGAGAGTCTCTCCACAGCGATGAATAGGTTGAGAACATTTTTGTGAATGACCGCAAGGCCCGCAGGTCACCCGACTTTGCAGAATAATGGAATTATTGGAATAAGCCCCTACTTGCAAAGGTTGGCTGCTGCCAAGCGCCAGCTCAAGAATCGGCACGTCGTAAAGAGCCCCAAGATGCTTTATACTGGTATCTCCAGTGATAAGAAGTGCGCAGTTCTGGAGCGCTATCGCCGCCTCTTTAAAGTCACAGATCAATAAATTTTTATCGGCAAACACTTTATTCAGAAGTTCCCGTTCAAACGGAGCCCCCAGCACTTTGACTTCAAACAAGGTCTCTTTTTCGAGAGATCGCACCAAAGATTGAAACTTAGAAAGTTCCCAATTTTTCTTGCTATCACTTGTCAATCCCTGAATAAGCACTGTCTGTTGGGCAACGGTGCGGTTCCCTTTGAGAAATTTTTGCTGCAGAGGTATCGCCAGGGCGCGGGCCAGCAATTCCGTATAGTGAAATCCCGCCGCTTCGGGACGCCCAAAATAGTTATTGAAAAATTGAATCCAAGGATTATTTAAACCGTAAAACCGCCCTTCATAAGAATATATACCTATACGATGGCGTGCCTTGATCAATCCCATTAAGTGAGCGGTCAAGCGAGTATGAGTGAAGTTATAGACGGCTTCATACGGAATGTGATTCAGTTCCTCCACCAGAACTTTCAGCTGATGGTAACCCCATAGAATATTGTATTCCCGCTCACCGCAACTTTTTTGCAGCGACTCACGATCGAAATAAATAAAGTGATCGACCAATCCCTCGAAAAGAAATTCAACGTGCGTGAACTGTTTATTGATCAACATATGAATTTCACATTGAGGATGCTTTTTTCGCAGCCCCTCAATCAGAGGTCTTTGTAAGACCAAATCCCCTAATCTTAAAAGCGAAATTCCTAATATAATCATCTCAACAATTCCCGGAGAGTTTCAAAATAGCCACGGCTTTCTTTCGCGGCCGAGCTTTCAGATTTAATTATAATTTCCGTGGCATCTTTTATAGTCAGAGGTCTCTCACTTTGTTTCAAAGACACCAAAGTACCCTCATCGATTTCAATTCCCAAGCTTGCAAAGTGTTTTGCAATGGCATAAACAGAACGTCCTGTCAGATTATTCCAGAAGGAATAGAACAAATCGTCCTGAGCGCCCCAAGAACTCCTTAAAAAATAAACGGGAAGAGACTTTATCAGAGTGGTTTCAAAAACTTCTGAATCCAAAAGCGCCTCCAGACTATGAAAACAAGAATAGTTTTCAACTTGGGACTGAATTTGCTTCTTGTAGATAGGCAAAAGTTGATCACGGCACTCGATGACATGAATTTTGAGATAGGAGCGTGCTTCCTTTAAAGCCCGCAGATGAAAGCCGGCACCGAGTCCCAACAGAACGATCTCATTAGAAATAGTCATATTCTGGGAGGCCACCCATCTTTCAGCTTCTTCCTGAGGATTGCTAAAATCACAAAGCGCTTTTTTGTCTTCAAAGGGGATTAAATACCCCTCTGCATTTTCTGAGAAAGAAATGATGCTCATATACACGCCTTTTTAAATTTTTTTAGTTTTTCACGTAAAGAGGCCACTTCTTGATTGTCGGGGTTCCAAAGAAGAACGCGCTCACACTCCAGCTTTGCCTCAACAATCTGGCTAGTACTGCAATAAAGGTTGATCAGCACTAAAGAGAGGTCCTCATCAAACTCCACATTGCCAAGGTATTCCTGAAGCACTTCAATGCTCTGACCTTCGCGATGATCGCGAAGTCCCCAATTCGCTAGAAGCAAGACCGCTGTTCTATTAGCAGGATTGATGTCGATCGCCGTTTCCAGATTGGCCCAAGCAAGCTGGTGATCACCGAATTGCGCATGAACCATCGCCAGCCCCACCCATGCCTTGTCGTTCTTAGAGTTGATTTCCACCGCTTGACGGAAACAATAAAGAGATTTATCAAAATCTTGACGCTGCACTTCGAGAGTCCCGAAGTTTACTAAAAGCACATCCGAACTTGGGTTTAAAGTATAAGCCTTGTTATAGTAATCTTCAGCACTTTCAAAATCACCTTGGCGAACTAAAATATTCCCCATATTTTTATAGATTTCAAAAATGGCTTCGTCTTCCTCTGTTAAGAGCGAAAGTGCTTCGTAGTATTGGTGTAAAGCTTCTTCATCTTTTCCGAGTTTGTAGTAAAGCGTCGCCACCTTTTGCACTTGATCAAAATTACAGAGGATTCGCATACTGGCTAGACGCACTTTGAGCGCTTCGTTAAAACAATGGGTGCTTTCCAGACACTGCGCCAACAAATTTAATACCGTGGTGTTTTTAGAATAGTGATTCGTCGCCGTCCGAAGCAGATTGAGCGCCAAGGAGAACTCTTGATGCTTCATGAGCACTCGCGCATTGGCAAGAAGAACCGCCCCCTTCTCATCGGGGATTCGCTCTTGCGCACTCTGTAGTTGCGCCAGCTCTGTTTCATGATCAAATTCACGAAGCGCGTCTTCACGATCAAAGTAAACCGGAGGTGGAACCGGCTCCGCAACAGGGTGACTTTCAAGACCTGTAGAAAAGTCTCTGGACTTATTGGTGAGCAGTAATTCAGGCATCGGGACCCTTCTCCTTTAATGGACGAAACCAGCGTCCACAAATTGGAAAAGCAACCCTAATGCCAAGCCTATTTTATATTTCAGCCTGATTTAAGATCGATCTGGCATCCCGATGAGCCATGAGTTTGACTCTAAAGGGGGGCCAGATGTCATGAAATTGACTAAGCTTCCTCATCCAAACGATTGATGAAGCTCGGCATTTTATAGCCCCCGACCGCTTTACGAACTCGACGCACATCCTGCAGTTCGCGAATAATATTCGACTTCGCGGCTTCAATACATGCCAGCACTTCAAGGTCTTGCTCGATGATACGACTGACATATTCATCTTTGGTACGCAAAGCCAGTTTCACCTGGTGAATCTCTTCCACTTCTCTTGTACTTAAGTCAGTTTGATTCAAACACTCATCAATATATTTGATGATTTCTAGAATTCTCTCGCGAGTATTATAAAAATTTTCCAAATTCTCGAAATTTCCTAGAGAGAAATTGACGATTTCGGTCTCATTGAGAGCATAAAACTTTTCCAAGTAGTGATTTTTTTCCTGCAACAGGTTGATAATTCGTAACATTGGCTCTCCTATTTTTTAGATTCAGTCTCATCTTTTTTGATTTTTTCCACTGCTTGCACCCAACCGGAATAAAGATTCTCTATGATCTTCAAACTGGCTTGCAAAGGCTCTGTCGTGCCCGTGATATTGGCTTTGGTAAATTGCTCCATGACGAACATATAGAGTTGTTCGAGGTTCATTGCGATATCGCCTCCAACTTTGTGGTCCAGCGTATTGTTCAGCTCCATTATAATATCGAAAGCCTTTCCTATGTTATAGCCCCGCTCAGCGATGTTTTTTTCTTCAGTCGCTTTGATCGCTTGCTTGATAAAACGAATGGCTCCTTCATAGAGCATCAAAAGCAATTTTTCCTTACTGGCGGTCTGAATTGATTGCGTTTTATACTTTTGATAGGCGTTCTTCATAGTTCTCCTTTTATTTAAAACTAGCCTTTATTATTACCGGCGGCGGCCATTGACTGTACTGAACCCATTTGTTGGTTCAATTTCGACATCTTTGACTCCAAGTCGGAAAATTTTTTTCTTAAGCTATCTTCTTTCTGCACCAGTTGGCGTTCTTTGGTATCAATCCGCTTATTGATCTGATCAATCTTATCCTGCATACCTTTTTTACGATTACCGATAGGGCCAAACTGATTATTCACCAGATTATTGATCGCGGTTTTTACTGTGGCTACGAAGCCCGTGCGCATGCCGTCCCCTCTAAAAAAATCCGCGACTCCCTGCGGATTTCCCTGCAAAACCTTATTGAATTTGTCCTGCTTAAAGTCCAAAGTTCCATTACGATTGAACTCTATGCCTAGCTCATTCAATCGCTGAATCGGAGTTTGGACTCCGTACTGAGGATTTAAGATCACGCTTCGAAGAGAGCTTTCAACGGTTCTTAAAAGCCCGTCTCCACCCAAAGGTCCCATCTGAGGAGTTTTACTGTTACCAGTACTTAATTTATGCTGGGTCTGTATAAATCCCAAAGCCGCATTATAGGCATCAACGAAACTTTTTATTTTCCCGCTGATGACTTCCAAGTTTTCTTTGACATTAATCCGAATGGAGCGACCAGGAGCCGCTTGCCTGATATCCAAGTTTACCCCTGGAAATAAATCTGAGACTTTATTATCAGGCAACTCAATTTCGAAACCATCAACTTTGACTTTCGCATTTTGCGCGGGCTTCGAATCTTCAAAATACATATCCTGATCGCCATCCAACATATAAATTTTTGGAAACTCGATCTGTTTGTCATTTCCCGTCGCT
>DATBTE010000084.1:0-7494 GCA_036559425.1 Pseudobdellovibrionaceae bacterium
CCCTCTTCTCGTCACGGGAAGTGCCCGCATTGACACCTATAAAAAAGTAGGGGATTCCATGGCAGGCCGTTATTTCCAATTTCGACTTTTCCCATTGGATATCAAGGAACTCTCACAGATCTCCAGAGCAGACCCCCAGAAGTCTCTGAATACACTTTTGGAACTCAGTGGTTTTCCGGAACCTTATTTATCCGGCGACGTCCGCGAATACAAAAGGTGGCGAAACTCGCATTTAGATATTATTTTACGTCAAGATATGCTTGAAACCGAAGCTGTTAAGAATATTCATTCTATTGAACTCTTGGTGGAATTAATGACCGAACGAGTGGGCAGCCTCATTAGTTACAACTCGCTTCGCGAAGATTTACAGACAGACGATAAGACTATCAAAAGATGGTTCGAAGCCCTTGAAAACTCTTATGTTTTTTTCAAGGTCCCGCCCTATTCTAAAAAAATCAATCGCGCTATCAGTAAAGCTCCCAAATATTATTTTTTCGATATTCCACGAGTGAGCAATGATGGAGCACGTTTTGAGAATCTAGTCGCCCTTTCTATTTCTAAAGAAATTCACTATCGCAAAGATGTTCTCGGTGAGGACTATTCTTTGCATTTTCTCAGAAATAAAAACCAAAATGAAGTGGATTTTTTGATCTGCCAGGAGAAACGGCCTCTTATGATGATTGAAGCAAAACTTTCTGCCAACAATCTCGAAAACTCTTTTCACATTTTCGAAAAGGGAGTCGGCCCGATACCTAAAATTATTATTGTCAAAAATTTAGATCGTAGTTTCACTCAAAAAGATGGAGCCCGGGTCGTGAAAGCAAGCGAGTGGCTCGAGAAAATGGATTTTTAGAATGGGGTGCAACTCCTTCATCCTAGCCGGAGCATGATTTATGGCTTTTACCAAAAAACACATAACGCCTGGCAACTTTAATGACTTTAGTCAGACATTATCCAGAATTATCCAGGTAAAATATGAAGATGAATGAGCTCCTGCTTTTTTGAGAAGAGACTTAGCAAGTGTTGTTTTGCCAACCTGACGAGGGCCGGAAATAAAGGCAATCTTTTTTGAAGCCAAAGCATCATCTATGATAAGATCTTCTAAATACCGCTTTAGCATATTATTACTATAATACACCGCTATCGTAATTTGGTAATACTATTTTACGATCTATCGTAATTTGGTAAATATAAAGCCAATCTATCGGTTTTAATAAGATTTCCTAGCAACCCAAACCAAATTGCTCACATGCGTCAAGTCGATACGTTTGATCAAATTCTTGACTCCCTTCCCTTAACAAACAAAACCATTAAATTATAAAGTTAAGTATTCGTCCTAGCGGGGCCTTCCAAACCTTTGAAGTCGATCGCGCAATATGCTACTTGCGAGCGTATGGCGCGATCGGGTTTTAAGTGTCCTCGCGGAACGCCAGTCTCTGCAACTGTGCAATGAAAAAAAACTCACAATAAAAGTAAAAGATCCATCGGCTCTCTGTTATGCCAACTTGACAAAGATTTGGCTAACATAAGTCGCGAACCTATCCATCCTCCTCATGAAAATGAGGAGCGCGACTTTAACTTTGGTTCGAGTACGAACCAAAGTTCCAATAAATAATTCAAATGCAAAGGTTAGACTTACTGGAAACTCGAGCATAAAAACCTGAGCAGGTTTCCTTTTGCTGGAACTGACTAAAGCTGGATATCTTTGAGCCAACTTTTATTTTGCAAATACCACTGGATGGTTTTCTCGAGCCCTTCTTCGAAGCTGATTTTTGGTTCCCAGCCGAGAAGTCTTTTGGCTTTTGAAATGTCCGCCCAGGTTTCTTTTATATCAGCCGCGTGGAAAACGCGGTTGTCGATGGCGGCTTTCTTGCCCAAGCGGTTCTCGATCCCTGCGATCACCGTGTTCAGACTGATAGGATTTTGTCCACCACCCAGATTGATCACTTCATAGCCGAGTTCTTTGCTCGCAAGAATGGTGCCGCGGGCGATGTCTTCGACGAAAGTAAAATCCCGGGACTGGGCTCCGTCACCGAAAACCTCCAGGCGGTCCCCTTGGTCTATCCACTTGATAAATCTAAAAATCGACATATCAGGACGTCCCGCAGGACCAAACACGGTAAAATAACGAACGATGGAAACATCGATGCCAAAAAGATAGTGATAAGAATAAGCCATGACTTCAGCGGCCTTTTTAGAAGCGGCGTAAGGTGAGATCGGAATATTCACCGCGAGATCTTCTGAGAAGGGCATTTTCTGCCCGGCATATAAAGAGGAAGTCGATGCTAAAATAAACTTCTTGATGTTCTTTCTTTTCATTTCCTCGAGAAGATTCAAAGAGCCCATGGCATTGGTGGTCATATAGACATGGGGATTTTCCATGCTGTAGCGAACCCCCGCCCGCGCCGCCAAATTAAAGACCACATCAAATTGATGTTTATCAAAGAGGTCTCTTAAGTCCTCGCGGTTTTCGATATCCATTTTTAGAAATTGAAAGCCTTTCTTTCCCTGAAGCTGTTCCAGGCGATAATTCTTCAGGCGAACATCATAATAATCATTGAGATTATCAATCCCCACAACTTCGACACCCTCTGCCAGGAGGGATTCAGCAACTCGATTGGCAATAAATCCCGCAACCCCAGTGACTAAAACTTTTTTCATATTTCTCATAGACGACCATCCACCATTTCCAAAGGCAATAAGCCTTTTACATCATAGACCACGTGATCTTCCGCCTTGAGTTGGTCCCAATGGATTTCTTTAAATTCATTGTGCCCCACTGCTAAAACGATGGCAGTGTATTTCGAAAGATTTTTCAAGCAATCCCCGGACACGGGTTTAATATGATATTCATGTTCCACTTCTTCGGCGATAGCATGCGGATCAAAAACATCCACTTTGCAGCCGAAGGCCTTCAATTCATTGATCACATCAATCACCCGGCTATTTCTGACATCGGGGCAATTTTCTTTAAACGTCACACCCAAGATTAAAACCTGGGCATTATTCACCGTGAGATTCTTTTTAATCATGAGCTTCACCGTCTGGCCGGCCACATGCACGCCCATGTTGTCATTGATACGACGGCCCGCTAAAATCACTTGGGGGTGATAGCCCAGAGACTCGGCCTTAAAGGTCAGATAGTAAGGGTCCACACCGATGCAATGCCCACCGACGAGTCCTGGATAAAACTTTAAAAAGTTCCACTTTGTCGAGGCTGCCTCAAGGACTTCCCGGGTATCCAAACCCATGCGTCCGAAAATCAAGGAGAGTTCATTCACGAAAGCGATATTGATGTCACGTTGAGAGTTCTCGATCACTTTCGCAGCTTCCGCCACTTTAATCGAGGTTGCCCTGAAGGTGCCCGCTTCAATGATAGAGGCATAAACAGCGTCGACCACTTCGAGAGATTCCGGGGTCGAGGCACTGACGACTTTTTTAATTTTCGTGATGGTTCTCTCTTTATCTCCGGGGTTGATGCGCTCAGGGCTATAGCCGCAGAAAAAATCTTGATTGAATTTTAAGCCGCTGTTTTTTTCTAAAATAGGAACGCAAATTTCCTCGGTGCAGCCTGGGTAAACCGTGGACTCATAGACAACAATATCGCCTTTTTTCAAAACTTTTGAAATGCTCTCGGTGGCTTTTACCAAGGGGGTCAAATCCGGCTGCTTACTGTCGTGAACCGGCGTCGGTACGGTGACGATATAAAAATCTGATTTTGCAATATCGTCTAGTCGTGAACCATAGCGGAGTTTAGAATTTTTCAGCTGAGCCGTTTCCACTTCCCGGGTGCGATCAAAACCACTGGAAAGTTCTTTAATCCTGAGCTCACTGATATCAAATCCCACCACGGGCATCTTTCGCGACAGTTCCACCGCTAAGGGAAGTCCGACGTAGCCAAGTCCGATGACTGCAACATTTCGCATACACACACTCCTAAGAAACGTTCCACAGCATACCTTGAACTGAACTCGAGGGCAAAAACCCTGAGAACGCGCATTG
Source organism: Pseudobdellovibrionaceae bacterium (assembly GCA_036559425.1). Taxonomy (GTDB): domain Bacteria; phylum Bdellovibrionota; class Bdellovibrionia; order Bdellovibrionales; family Bdellovibrionaceae; genus JACMRP01. The sequence goes on from DATBTE010000084.1 coordinate 4,003, forward strand.
CATTATTCGAAGCGATGCGATTCAGGTTTGATGCGAAAATGTTTCTAAAAAGTATAGGGTAACATTAACAGAGTCTAATGACGAGAATTCGCTCAATATTAAGACATTTTAACCATAAGTACCTAATATTAGATATATTTTTATCTAATATTAGATGAGAAGTTGACTTCCCACATTATATTAGATAATCTGCCTTTATGAATGCACGAGCATTTTTCAAAAAATTAGGCAGTGAGAACCTTTCTGAGTTGGAAAGAAAAACCGATCTTTCGCGGCGAGCACTTGGCAGTGCAAAAAAAACTCATAATATGAAACTTGAGAACTTAGAAGTTCTTGCCGATGCCATGGGTTTCTCTGTGCAATTTCTTCCGCAGGAATCTGAAGATAATGTCCTTTTGAGTCTTAAGCGCTTTGGCGCGCCCTTAGCTCATGAATCAGGCGGCAACTTAGATCTTACCGAGGCCCTCGTCTGTGGAATGAACCTGGCCCGTCAAGATGGTCTGTATGAATCTATCGTTCCCTATGTAATGGCTCAGAATTCTCAGAAGCTCCATCCCTTAGATATACTATCTAAGGTTCACTTGCGGGGGGATCACATGAAAGTCGTGGGCTACTTCGCCGAGATGGCCAATCACTTCAAGCCACATCCCCACTTAGCTGAACTCATGCGGCTTGCGCAAGTTTTTAATCCAGATCTGAAGCAAAAAGAACTTCTCTTGAAAAAAGAGAAGGTGAACTTTCCTGAACTTTTTGAGAAGAACAAAACGGCACTAAGATGGGGACTTCTCACTCGTGGAAGCGAAAGGGATCATCTTGAGAGGTGGGCAAAATGGCAACAGTCACGAAAGAGTCCTTAGAAACCTTATTCCGAAATATTGATTCAAAATTAGAGTACACAGTTGATATCTATATCATCGGTGGAGCTTCAGCTATTCTTGGCTATAATATCGTCAAGCAGACGGACGACGTTGACCTCGATGGCACCGCCGAACCTCATTTCCAGAAATTGTTTAATGAAGCCTCTCATGAAACAGGCACTGACCTCGTCTTGTCCTCTAAAGGAGTTTTCACTCCACCAGATGGTTATCGGGAAAGAATGCACTTTAAGGATTTCCCCCGTAGAAAACTTCGCATCTGGTTTCTAGATAAGGATGATTTTGCAATCAGTAAAATTAGTCGCGGCTTTGGAAAAGATTATGAGGACATTTCAAAAGTTCATGAGCAAGCGCCCTATGAATACGCAAGTTTAATGAACATCTTTATGACTGAGTTTATTGGTATTGCAACCATCGGTAATGAGAAGGAGACAAAAATGAACTTCTTAGATCTGGTGGAAAAACTCTTTGGCAGTGAACGTATGATAGAGGCAAAACGGGATATTAAATTCTAAGAAAAAACTACTCAAAAACCCTGAGAACGTGCATTGCATTATTCTATTGTCTAAGTGAAACTAAATGCATAAATTATGAATCCACATCACTAGCTGAAGGATTTTTTATGATTTTGGTCTTCGGAAAAAATGGTCAGGTCGCCACGGCTCTGCGCGAGATATTGCCTCAGGCTACTTTTTTAGGCAGCGATGTCGCCAACTTCCTCGATCTAGCCGCGATTAAAAAATCCCTCGATCAGCACAAACCAAGGGTGGTGATCAACGCCGCTGCCTACACCCAAGTGGACAAAGCCGAGTCAGAAAAAGAAGCTGCTCTGACCATTAATGGGACCACTCCCGGAGTGATCGCAGAGTGGTGTAAAAGCCATGACGCCCTCTTGGTCCACTATTCAACCGATTATGTTTTCGATGGCTCCGGAGAAAAACCGTGGCTGGAAACAGACCAACCCAATCCCGTTAATTACTATGGTTTTTCGAAATGGCAAGGGGAAAAAGCCATTCAAGCCAGCGGTTGCAAGCATTATATTTTCCGCGTCTCGTGGGTCTACAGCCCCTGGGGACAGAACTTCAAAAAAACCATTCTGCGCTTAGCCCAAGAGAGGGAAGAATTAAACATTGTCGGCGATCAATGGGGAGCCCCCACAAAGGCCGAAGACATCGCCCGCGAAACCAAGAAAGTCATTGAGGGTTACCTGAACCACAAGCCTTTGGAATTCGGACTTTATCACTGGAGATTTAACGATTACACCACTTGGCACCAATTCGCCGTGGACATCGTCGAAGAGGCAAAAAAATCGGGAGTGGTTTTAAAAATCAAGAACCTCAACTCCATTCCGACCGAAGCTTATCCCACACCGGCAAAAAGACCGAAAAACTCGCGACTGGGGACAAACCGCTTCAGCTAAAATCTCTATAGGCGATTTGCGATCCAAGACTTGGATAGCTTGGAATGTTATTGCGAATTTAACAGGCCCTGAAGGAGCTTGCTAAAATATTCGCGCTTCCATACTTCCTTTAATGGATCAAAAGTCCGACTACTTACTAATGGTTTTAAATCTGAAAGAATCGCGTCAAAATCTTTGGTGGAAAGACATTCATTAACTGATGTTACAATCCATTTAGCATCAACATTAAGTCCTTTGCCTTTCCATGGACCCAAGCGATTTAAGCAAGAGCTTAAGTTTTTGAGATTAGGCTTAACTCCCTTCTTTAGATACCAATCGAGATCATATAAATCTCTTCCTTTAACAATATCCAAACCATAGGATTGTCCACGACAAAGAACCGCATGTATTTTTTGCCCCATACAAGTAGACAAATTATGTGCATAGATCTTTGCTGCAAACTTACTTTTGATTTCAAAAGTTTCAAATTCTTGGTATTCGGGTGGTTCAACATCAAGTTCTAATTTTATTTTGACTTTTTCTCCATCAATGACATTTCCAATTTGATCTTTAAATTCATTAAGAAATAAAGTGTCATTGATAAAATATTTTTTGATAGGATTTTCAGGTTTGCATTTATTTTGAAATTCAAAAGTGAACCCAGCTTTTTTTAAGGACTTTTCCAGTTTCGACATTTTCTCGGGAAATGCATAAAAACTATTAGGTTCAATCAAAGACAAATCAAGATCTTCAGAAAACCTATCAATCCTATGTAGAATTCTTAGCGAAGTTCCACCATGAAATGCAAAATCATTAAAAAGGTTTTCTTCCTTCATGTGACAAAGGATTGTCTCCTGTAAAATTTCTCTAATTAAATTGCGCTGATCCCCTGAACTTAATCCGGTTGATTCACTTTTGTATCTTTTTATAGCAATGTCTTTTGTGATATTCATACATGCAATCCAGGCTCGGTCATTGCAGCAGCAATTTTTTTCGCGAGTTTTGAGTTCCTATACTTATAAGCGTATTGCTCTGCATTTTTCCATGGAATGGACTCTGACTCATCTTCATCAATTCTAAGAAAAACACAAATTTGATTTCTATTCTTCGGCACTAATTTTTGTTCAATGAGAGTATCCATAATTGCTCTCACCGGATCAGCAATACGGACTTGCTGACCGTTAATGTTAATAATTTGAATACCAAATCCCAATTGAT
>DATBTE010000085.1:0-4583 GCA_036559425.1 Pseudobdellovibrionaceae bacterium
TTAATTTCAATGCCCTGTTTTACGAAGATCTTTTCAAAACCGGTCATGAAATTTTGGTCTTTAAATTCAGACTGATGCAAATTCAAAGTTTGTTGAACAACTTTGAATTTACTTTGTTTGATTTCTTCCAGGGCCCACAAAAAGTAAACGCGAGAATCCGTTTTAAAATCAATATGGGATCCCGGCCTTTGCATTTTATAAATCAAATCCAACATACGTATATTCACGACACGATTTCTGGGCTTCTTGGGGCTCGTCCAAGGGTCCGGAAAGTGAATGAAGACATTATTGAGTTCTCCTTCAACAAAAAGCTCGTCAATATTGAAGGCATGATATCGAGCAATCGCCGCATTTTTACTTCCTCCATGAAGAGCCCGACGAATCGTCTGAATTAAGGGTTTGTACTTAAGCTCCAGCCCCACCACTAAGCGATCTGGATTTCCATTGGCATAATGAGCAAAATGATGACCCGCTCCCGTCCCAATCTCCAAATCCATTGGCTGAGCGTCCTCTGCTTTAAAAACCTCGGAACGCCATTTCCCTTTGTTCAAAGGAGCGCGCTCTTCATTGAAGGCCACGGGAGAATACTCTCCATCGAGAGCAAGAGTATAAGCGTTAGGAACAGGTAAAGTGCGGGTTAAATTAATTTTTGGACGATGGAATATTTCAGACATATCTACATTTCAACTTTTTCTTGTATAGGAGGATCACCAACTAAAGACTGCACTGTAAAGGGAGTTCGTTTTTCAAAGACGGCGACGCGGATGGGACAATCTGTCATTTTGCACCTCTCGCAATAAGCACGCCTGCAGGGATCTAAATGGAAAGCGATCTCCCCGTCAAAAGGATAATCGGCGACCACATCTGCCTCGAAATCTTCACAGTAGTTATGAGCGTGCGAAATATCCCAATACTCAGGAACCACGAGATGAGCATCCACATGATGAAATCGCCCCGAACGAATAATCTTCAGTTTATGGACATCAATGATTCCTGGACGGTGGTTTTTTTCCAGTGAAAGAGCCAACTGATTCAAGACTTCAGTATCCACCTCATCAATGAGACTTCCCGCGGACTTGCGCACAATTTTATATCCTTCGTAGGCCAGATTCATGGCGACGGCGATGGCAACGAGAGGATCAATCCATTGGATTCCAGTTACCAGGACCAAAACGATCCCAATGACTACGCCTACGGAAGTCCAAACATCAGAAATAACATGGGCCCCACTGGCTTTCAGAGCGTCCGATTTTTCCTGTTCACCAATTCTCTTAAGGTAAAATCCCAGAACGAGATTAAAAACCGCGGCCACAATCATGATCACTAGACCCGACTCCAACTGATGCGAAGTATGACCGCTAAATAAAGCATCAAGCGACTCGCGAATAATCATGAGAGCTGCGAAGAAAATCAGCCCTCCTTCAAAGGCGGCTGAAAAATACTCTAGTTTTCCATGGCCATACGGATGATCTTCATCGGCGGGCCGAGATACGATACGAACCACGATCAGAGCCACCAACGCAGCAACAACATTTACAGTGCTTTCCAAGGCGTCAGATAATACAGCTGTCGAGTGGGTCACATAATATGCCGCTACTTTTATGGCGAAAACAAAAGTACTCGCCAAAAGCGAAATCCATGCAGCCTTATAACGTGACCTATTGGCGGTGATTAAAACCGGGGTGAGCTTCATAGAAGCTTTGTCTTAAATTCGCGGCTCTCAGTCAATGAGAATCACCCAGCCGCTGGCTTTTTGGTAGGCGGAACCGGCTTCGGGCGAAGCTCACGGACTTTATCGGTCTCCGCCGTGTAAAACCGTGTTTGATTACGACCCGCATACTTTGCCTCATAGAGAGCATGATCGGCTCTCCTCACTAACTCTCGTGCCGAGATGTCTTCCCCCTGAACTGTGATGGCAAAGCCCAAGGAAAGGGTCAAATTAATCGAATCATTACCACTGACAAAAGTACGCTCTGCAATGGCATTGCGAAGGCGTTCACAGAAGTGCATGGCGCCTCGGTAGTCCACCTCCATCAAAACAACCAAAAATTCGTCGCCTCCATAACGTGCCGGGATATCGATATTTCGTGTATTAATCCTGATGACTTTACCGACCTCCGACAAAACATAACTGCCGAAGAGATGATCATGGCCGTCATTCACAGTTTTAAAGTAATCCATGTCCATCATGACAACACAAACATCACGTCCAAAACGTTTGCCCCGTTCCAACTCAAAGTCCAAACGCTGATAAAAAGATCGCATGTTGAACAAACCCGTCAAATCATCGGTATCGACCAGTTCCTTCAGTCTCTCATTAGCCAAAAGTAATTGGGAGTGAAGATCACGAATCCGGAAATGAGTGCGAATACGCGCCAAAAGCTCCAAAGGAACAAAAGGTTTGATGATATAGTCATCAGAGCCCGAGTCCAAGGCTTCAATGATGGATTCTGTGCTGGAATTTCCGGAAATAAAAATACAGGAAACATGAGGGTAGTGGGCTCTTAAAGTTTGTAAAATCTGGAGACCGGAAATCCCTGGAATCATCCAATCCAAAATTATGATATTCGGAACCCAAGTTTCCATGAGCTTCAACGCTTCTATTCCCGACGACACGCCTCGAGCATCGAAATGTTCCCAACGCAACGGCTCGAGAATGATCTCTCGGCTATCGGCATCATCATCAATAACAAGAATCTTCCGCTCTTTTGGGCTTTTAACTAAGTTATCACGTACCATATGGCTCTATTTTAGCGCGCTCCCTGGAAAAACCTGTACAGAAGCTTAAGTTCACGGCGATTTCTCATCCGAAGTCCAGGCGAATTCTTAGGCGAAAATCCAGGAGGACATCCGCCGGAGATTTGCCTAGAATTCTTTTCCATTTTCATTGAAAGATCCGCTATTCTTAGCTATTCATTTTTAGACATTTTTTAACGAGGAAACGATGGCATTGAATCACAACGAAGCTGAGAGATTTAAAACTTTTGAGAGTAAGTGGCGAAAAAGATGGGAGGATCAAGGGGCTTTTAGAGCCGAAAATAGCTCTTCTAAACCAAAATACTACGCTCTGAGCATGTTCCCTTATCCCTCTGGAGTCGGCCTTCATCTGGGCCATATCGCCTCTTACACTCCAACAGATATTATGGCTCGCTATAAACGCACGGTTGGTTTCAATGTTTTAAACCCCATGGGTTACGATGCTTTTGGTCTCCCCGCAGAACAGTATGCCATCCAAACGGGAATTCACCCCGCCATCACCACGGAAAAAGCCATCGAGAGTTTCCGCAAAACACTGCAGTCTTTTGGTTTTAGCTTTGATTGGAGCCGCGAGATCTCTACGTGTGATGCAAAATATTATAAATGGACTCAGTTTATTTTCTTAAAACTCATGGAACGAGGCCTCGCCTATCAAAAGGAAGTTCCAGTCAACTGGTGTCCGGCTTTGAAAACAGTCTTGGCTAACGATGAAATCATCGATGGCAAATCGGAGCGCGGTGGTCATCCTGTGGTTCGGGTTCCAATGAAACAATGGATGCTAAAAATCACCGACTATGCGGAGCGTTTGCTTGAGGGCCTCGACCGCGTCGACTGGCCAGAGCGCACAAAAGAAGGTCAGCGTAATTGGATCGGCAAGAGTGAAGGCGCTCGCGTCACCTTTAAAATTGAAGGTGGTGCTCACAGTTTTGAAGTCTTCACCACCCGTCCGGACACCTTGTTTGGAGTGACTTTCATGGTGATGGCTCCTGAAAACCCACTCGTACAAAAAATCACAACCTCAGGACAGAAATCCGCTGTGGACAACTACGTGGAAACTTCCGCACGAAAATCTGAAGTCGACCGTAAAGCCTGTACGGACAAAACCGGCGTCTTCACTGGATCTTTTGCCTCTCATCCGCTGAATGGTCAAAAAATTCCCATCTGGATTGCCGATTATGTTCTGATGGATTATGGCACCGGCGCTATCATGGCAGTACCTGGCCATGACGTCCGTGATTTTGAATTCGCTGAGAAGTTCAAGCTTCCAGTGATTCGTGTTCTCGAAGGCGGCGACAGTTTACCCTTCGAAGGCGAAGGCACGCTCGTGAACTCTGATTTCCTCAATGGCCTTTCTAAAAAAATGGCCGTGCAGAAAATGATTGAGTACTTGGAAGCCGGAAAAATTGGTGAAAAAGAAATTCAATACAAGCTCCGCGATTGGTTGTTTAGTCGCCAACGCTATTGGGGAGAACCCTTTCCCGTCGTTCACTTCCCGAAAGCCGGCATGAAGGGTGTTCCTGTTAACGAACTTCCAGTCTTATTGCCAGAGGTTGCTGACTATGAACCTTCTGATAAAGGCGAAGCTCCTCTAGCTCGCAACAAAGAATGGGTTGAATACAAAGGCACTGCGGCCATTGGCGCCGAAGGTGAGAGGGGCCGACGTGAAACCGACACCATGCCGGGCTCTGCAGGATCTTCGTGGTATTTCCTCCGCTACATTGACCCCCACAATGACAACGCTCCGTTTAGTGCCGAAGCTGAAAAATACTGGATGCCCGTCGATTTATACGTGGGTGGCCCTGAACACACAGTGGGACACTTGCTGT
>DATBTE010000086.1:0-2191 GCA_036559425.1 Pseudobdellovibrionaceae bacterium
TGGGGTTCGTTTGAATAATTCGTGGGTTAAAATTTAAGCAAATTATGTTTTTTTTGAAAAGCTGAAGGTCTTCGCTCAGCAGTGAGTGATATTGCGAAGTTTATCCATCCGTGAGAACGCCGAATTATGGCCATCGTGGCCATAATTTCTAAAAAAAGATGCACCTTGCGACTTCTTAGATGATGATTTTTTTACCACAAAAAATTTCAATCAAGAGAATCATCAAGATGCAACTCACTTTGAAAACTATTTTAAATCTAAAAGAAAAGCACGAAGATTTTGTCTTTCGAGACATAAAATTGATAGACGAGAGAATTGAGGTGGTGGTTGAACCTCGTAAGCGAAGCAAAGCCACGTGCTCTGGATGCGGGAAGCGTTGCCCTGGATATGATCGTTTGCAGCAGCGTGAGTTTATCCATGTCCCCCTCTGGGGCCTTGCGGTGATTTTTCTCTATTGCATGCGACGAGTCTCTTGTGTCGATTGCGGCATCATAGTGGAACGGGTTCCATGGTCCACTGGTAAAAGCCCGCTCACAATTGGCTATGCTTGGTATTTAAGTGAGTGGTCAAAGCTTTTGAGTCTTCAAGAAGTGGCCAAACAATTTAAAATATCCTGGCATCATGTATTTTCTGGCGTAGCTATGGCAGTAGAATGGGGCCGGGAGCGCATGGATTTGTCGGGTATCACGGCCCTGGGAGTTGACGAAATCTATTGGGCGAAAAAGTCATTTTTGACAGTCGTTTATCAAATCGATAATCACTGCAAGCGTCTCCTCTGGTGTGGTGAGAATCGCAAAGAATCCACCATCAGATCATTTTTTGATTGGTTTGGGAATGAGCGGAGTCAGAAATTAAGATTTATTTGCAGTGATATGTGGAAGCCTTACTTGAAAGTCATTGCTGAAAAAGCCACGAGTGCGTTGAATATTTTAGATCGTTTTCACATTGCCCAAAAGCTCGGGGAAGCGGTCGATGATGTTCGAGCCATGGAGACGAGGGCCCTGAAAGCCAAAGGGAAAGAGGTCATTTTAAAACACTCACGGTGGTGTTTTTTAAAGAACCCGGAGAACCTAACGGATAACCAAAAGGTGAAGCTCAAGGATTTACTGGCTTGTAATTTAAAAACAATCAGAGCGTACCTTTTAAAAGAGGACTTCCAAAACTTTTGGGATTATACGTCGGCAACTTGGGCCGGTAAATTTTTAGATCAATGGTGCACCCAAGCCATGAGATCAAAGCTTGAGCCGATCAAGAAGGTCGCAAAGACCATCCGCTCACACAAGACGCTTCTACTGAATTGGTTTGAAGCAAAAAACGAAATATCTCTGGGGGCTGTTGAGGGACAAAATAATAAAGCAAAGGTGGTGATCAGAAAATCTTTTGGATTTAAGACCGCAGAAATCCTAAAAATCATGCTTTATCATAAGCTTGGGAAACTTCCGGTCCCAGAGTTAGCCCACAAATATTTTTAACGAACCAGAAAATCAAACAATGTCTCTTGTGGTTAGCAGAATCAGAATGAAAGCTTCCGTCTGGGGCAAGGACAAGGACCGAAAAACCTTTATTCAAAATGTTAGACATTGTTCTAGAAAAAGTTAAGAGCGAAGGTTTTCAAATCGTAACCAGCAAATATCATCCTAATAATCCTGCCGTCCTTATTCCAAAGTTAAAAAGAGGTTTTATAATTTCCTCAATGGAATTTCATGAAAGATTTCGATTCTTAATCGAATTAAAATTGTTTTTTGATCCCGTGAGTCGTAGAGCTTACTCTAAGGCACTGGGTTTGGATCTTTAACAACGTATAAAAAATATTTAACGTAGGGACCTGCCAATTTCCTAAATTAAACACTCCTCCAACTCATAGGTTATGAATTCCTAGTTCCCATCCGGAATTTCAGGCTCAACCAATTGGGCAAGCAGATTGAGCGACTGCTGCCAGCCCAGGTAACACATTTCTGCTGGGATCGCCTCTGGGATTCCCTCCTGAGTGACTTTCAGTTCAGTGCCGCAGATAACTTTGCGAAACGTGACCGTGATCTGCATTTCGCCCGGCATATTCGGGTCATCGAATTTATCGATGTACTTAAGCAATTCATTTGGTTTCAGTTCGATATATTTCCCTCCAAAAGAATGACTATTCTTTGTTGAGAAATTGGTGAACGACATTTTATAGGTACCACCTACCCGAACA
>DATBTE010000087.1:0-15280 GCA_036559425.1 Pseudobdellovibrionaceae bacterium
TGGCAGAAAGTTTATTTCTATCGATTTCTATAATAAGGGTCTTGCCTTGAACTGTTTTAAGTAAAATTGGCAAAGAGGCTTTCTCAGTGGAAACGAAGGAGTAACCCACATGGTAATCTTGCATTGAATTGAAGAAACGAACGACTGCTTGGCGATAGTCATTCACGCTTTGTGCATCGTGGATACCTTGCTTTGCAAGATTTATCTCTTGGGTGAGATTCCACGCTACATGTGTTTCTTTCCAGTTTTTCGGGGCATAATACTGCTCATAAATAGAACCGATATAGTCCATTTCTGAACTGAGTCTTGATTTGAGTGCGGAATCTAATGTTGCTAGTAGCGACTGCGAAAAGAGTAGGCACGCTAATGAAGCAATAAATTTACTTTTGAATATTTTCAAAGTTTCTCCTTGGTGAGATTTGCGACGAGACTATTATCTTCTTGTTTATTTTATGCAAGGTAAACCAGGGAGGTGAGGGCTTTATCCTTATCGTAACATAATACTTGTAAACCAACTAAACTCGTTATTGACACTTTATGGCAACTCCGTAAGACTTGGACCATGGCTAAAGCATCAACAACCGAAGTTTTTAATTGTTCAAAAGAAGATTTTTTTAAAATTATCTCTGATTACGAGAAGTACCATGAATTCCTTCAAGAGGTAAAACAGTGCAAGGTTCTTAAGACCGAAGGTCATCGGAAACTTGTTGAGTACAGTGTCGCGGTGATTAAATCTTTTAAATACACCATGTGGATGACTGAAGCTCCACCGACCTCTATCCATTGGGAATTTGCCGGAGGGGATATGTTTAAGACCTCCATTGGTTCCTGGAAGCTGGAGGACGAAGCTGGAAAATGTCGGGCTACTTACGCGGTGGAAGCGACCTTTAACATGTTTGTTCCCAGCCCTATTGCCAATGCGCTAGTCAGTGTTAATTTACCTGGGATGATGAGTGCCTATCATAAACGGGTGGCGCAAATTTATAGAAAATAAGGAATTCAGTTATGGCCTCGGACGGAAAACATTCTTCGAAAAAAGAGAGTGAAGAGAGCAGGGTTGAAGATGGGAAATCGCTTCTGAGTGATGCTCTCAAGAAAGTTTTCACCGTAGGGATCAGTGCCGCATTTCTCACTGAAGAGAGTATTCGCAGTTACCTCGGTGAGATGAAGCTTCCTAAAGATGTGCTTCATGTTCTGTTGCAAAGTGCTTCGAAATCCAAGGACGAAATCACCCAGCGTATGAGTAAAGAAGTCGTGGCCATGATCCAAAAAATTGATCTGGTGAAGGAATTTTCCAAGTTCACCGAAACTCATAAGTTTAAAATCACGGCTGAAGTCGAGATCCTCAAAAAAGAACCGCCCGCGAAAGACTCCCCCAAAGACATGACAAAGAAGTCATAACTGGACTTGTCTGTTTCTCATTCTGGGCCGATTTGAGGGGCATGAATACTTATTTGCTCTCGTTTATTTCAGTCATCCTCTTTTGTCTTTGTGCACATCAGTGCATGAAGGCCCTGTTTCTTCCTATCCCTGTGTACAACAACACAAAGTACACCAAGGGGGCGCTCAGGATAGCCAAAGGCTATAAAGTTATTTCTTGGGGAGTGATGACAGTCTGTTTTTTGCTAGCCCTTGTCATCTCGTTTTATCAGGTTTTCATAGAGATCTAAGCGCGGTAAGATCCTTCCAAATGGAGGAGGGTGATTTAATGTTTCAGACAATCAATCCTGCCACAGGCGAAGTGATCCAAACATATAATTATCTAAGTCTCAAAGAAATGGATGCCATTGTTGAGAGAGCTTCTCGCAGCTTTCGATTGTGGCGAGAGGCACCCCTCCCCGAAAGAGCTGAAGTCCTGCGTAAATTATCCGTCCGTTTTCGAGAGCACAAAAAAGAACTCGCTGCCTTGATGAATCAAGAAATGGGAAAGGCTCTGGAGGAAGGAGTGGCTGAAATTGAGAAATGTGCCATTGCTTGTGAATATTTTGCGGAAATGGGAGCGGAGTTTTTAATGCCTCACCCGATGAGTGCTCCCTATGCGTTGAATTATCCGGCGAGCTATGCTCACAGTGAAGTCCGCTTTGAGCCACTTGGAATTATTTTTTCCATCATGCCGTGGAATTTTCCATTCTGGCAATTTATCCGCTTCGCCGCCCCTTCAATCATGATTGGCAACGTGATTCTCCTCAAGCACGCCAACTTAACGGCGGGATGCGGGGCGAAGATCGAAGAACTTTGCATTGGACTGTGGGATGAACAAATTATTTTTAATTTGACCCTCGATCACTCTGAGGCGGCGCGCCTCATACAAAATCCGAAAATTCGCGGCGTGACCTTTACCGGAAGTACCAGCGGGGGGCGGGAAGTGGCAAAGACCGCAGGAGAGGCTTTGAAGAAAACTGTGCTCGAGCTTGGTGGCAGTGATGCCTATATTATTATGGCCGACGCGAACATTGAAAAAGCGGCGAAGATTTGTGCCCAAGCACGGATGATTAACCATGGGCAAAGCTGTATAGCTGCCAAAAGATTTATCGTCCATAAGGATGTTTATGATAATTTTGTCCTGCAAATGAAGGCGGAGCTTTCCGCCTATCCCACCTCTGTGCTCGCCAGTGGAGAGTTCCAATCTCAACTTCAGCAACAGGTTGAGAAAATGAAAAAACTGGGAGGACAAGTGCTTCTCGGAGGCCGCATTCCGTCGGGAGTGGGAGCTTTTTATCCCCCGACACTCATAGTTTTTGACAAGGATGATCCTGAAATTCATAAAGAAGAACTCTTTGGTCCCGTGGCTCTGGTGTTACGAGCGGAGAGTGTGGATGAGGCGTTTGAAATCGCAAACTCATCGCCCTTTGGCCTAGGAGGAGGCATCTTCTCCGGAAATGCTGAGAAGGCTCAAGACTTGGTGGCCAAAAGAATGGAAGCAGGCTTTGTTATGGTGAATGATTTTGTAAAGTCCGATCCGCGCTTGCCTTTCGGTGGAGTGAAGGATTCGGGCTATGGCCGAGAGCTTGGCTCTTTTGGTTTTTATGAGTTTTGCAATGTAAAAACTGTCGTTCGAGGAATTTCATTTGAATGATTGGTTAGATCTCGAGCATCATCTTTGGAAAGAATTGAAAGAACACAGCCTTTTGCAGCGGAAAATTCTTGTGGGATTTTCCGGGGGAGACGACTCCTTGTCTCTTTTGTGGGCACTTTACCGAGTCAAAAAAACCGGCATGGAAGCTTGCTATATTCATCATGGTCCTGGAGAAAATGAGAAATACCGCGATCAGGCCGAAATCTTCTGTCGTCGTTTTTGCGAAGAGCGCGGAATCCCTTTTTATACGCAAAAAAATACCGGGCTTGCGCTGCACTCCGAAGCGGAGCTGCGTGATTTCCGTCACAGTGCTTTGGCCGCAATCAGGCTGCAAACAAATGCCGACCTATTGGCTCTAGCTCATCATCGTGAGGATCTCTTAGAGACTCGTTTGTTGAGATTGATTCGAGGAACTGGTCCCCAGGGGCTTAGCTCCATGAGAGTTTTACAGGGAGAATTGTTTCGTCCATTTTTAAAAATCTCCAAAAAGGATTTGCAAGAATATCTTAAAAAATTCTCTTTGGAAGCTTTTCAAGATCCGTCCAACGGGGATTTTCATCCTCTAAGAAATTGGCTCCGCCATTCATGGTTGTTTGATCTAGAAAGCCGTCAGCAGGGGGCGGTAAATAGTCTAGGGCGCTCTCTAGAAGCTTTAGTGGAGGCTCTTGAAGAAAACTCGCTTCCCCCGGAGCTTTTTAAGGAAAATTATCTTCTAAGATCTTATTATTTATCCTTGTCTAAAACTCAACAAAAGCAGGCTCTTGCGAGCTATTTGTTAAGACAAGGGCAACAGAATTTTTCGCAATCTCACCTCGAAGAAATCCAAAAACGACTGGACAATTCCCAAAAAGAACTCATGTTTAGAGTCGGTGGAATTGATTGGGTGATTAACGCGCAGCAAATTATGGTCCGGAAGTCAGAATAAGATTTTTGGATGGATTATGTCTTACTTGTGACCCTAAATCTTCCATGTTAAGCTCAAAACATATTTCTCAAGAAGGAGAAAGCATGAGATCCACTCAAAAGACGTTGGCCCTGTGGTTCGTTCTGATTATCATGGTGGTTTTTTTCTTTCATGCTTATGAAAATAAGCATCAGAAAATAATCCCTGATTTTAATTACTCAAAATTGGTTGAGGCTGTGAAAGCCGGTGAAATCGCCAGTCTCACTTTCCGACAAGAAACCAGTGAAATTTTGGGTGAAGTGAAGCCTGAGTTTGCCAAAAAATATAATGACGCCACTAAATTCAACATCGTTGGGAATACCCAAGATGAAGGCTACAAGTTCTTCGTCGCCAATGGGATTACGCCGAATTATGAGAGGGCGGATACCAACAATTTCTTCCAATCCTTTGTGATCAATTGGCTGCCGCTTTTGTTGATCGTGGGATTGTTCTTTTTTATCATGCGACAAATCCAAGCGGGCGGAGGCAAGGCGATGTCTTTCGGCAAAAGCCGTGCGCGCATGCTGACGGAGCATAAAAATCGCGTCACTTTCAAAGAAGTCGCCGGCGTCGATGAAGCAAAAGATGATTTGCAAGAGATCGTCAGCTTTTTGAAAGACCCCAAAAAATATACTAAACTGGGCGGCCGTATTCCTAAAGGCGTGCTGTTGGTGGGTTCGCCGGGAACAGGAAAAACTTTGCTGGCACGTGCTGTTGCGGGCGAAGCGGGAGTTCCTTTCTTTACTATTTCCGGTTCTGACTTTGTGGAAATGTTTGTGGGGGTCGGGGCGAGTCGTGTTCGGGACTTGTTCGAACAAGGAAAGAAGCATGCTCCTTGCTTGATTTTTATCGATGAGATTGATGCTGTAGGGCGCCATCGTGGAGCAGGTATGGGCGGTGGTCATGATGAGCGTGAACAAACTCTGAATCAGTTGTTAGTTGAAATGGATGGGTTTGAGTCCAATGATGGTGTTATTTTGATCGCTGCGACCAATCGTCCCGATGTATTGGATCCTGCATTGTTACGTCCTGGTCGTTTCGATCGTAGGGTGGTGGTGAATAAGCCTGATCTTAAAGGTCGTGAGCAGATCCTGGCAGTTCATATGAAGAAAACTCCGGTGGGACCCGATGTAGATGCTTCTAAAATTGCCCGAGGAACCCCTGGATTCTCTGGGGCTGATTTGGAAAATCTGGTGAATGAAGCGGCTTTGGTGGCGGCTCGCACGGATAAAAAATATCTGCAAATGGAAGATTTTGAAAAAGCCAAAGATAAAGTCTTGATGGGTGCTGAGCGAAAATCCATGGTGATCTCGGATGAAGATAAAAAAATGACGGCTTACCATGAGGCGGGGCATACCCTGGTGGGTGTTTTAATACCAGGTCTGGATCCAATTCACAAAGTGACCATCATTCCCCGGGGAATGGCTTTGGGTTTGACTCAAACCCTGCCGGAAAAAGATGCCGTCAGCTTCTCCAAATCTCAGGCTGAAAATTGGATTGCCTTTGCCTTTGGTGGCCGAGCCGCGGAAGAGTTGATTTATAAAGACGTTACTGCGGGTGCCGCCAATGATATTGAGCGGGCGACAGCCATTGCTCGTCGCATGGTTTGTGAGTGGGGAATGAGCGAAAAGCTTGGACCTTTAGCTTATGAAAAAGGCGATGGTCCGGTCTTCTTGGGCATGCAATATGGTCACAAGACGAAAGACTACTCTGAGTCGAAGGCAGAAGAAATTGATCGCGAAGTTTCTCGGATTATTGGTGAAGGCTATCAAAAGGCACTGAAGATTTTAACCGATAATAAAGATGCTTTGGAGCGTATAACTCAGGCTCTTATTGAGTATGAAACCATCGACGGACACGAGGTTGCAATGTTAGTCAATGGTGCGTCCGTTGGTGAAATTGAAAAAGTCCGCGCTAATAAAAAAGATGACGGGGGTCTAGGCACCGCAGTTGGTGGCACGATCGCGCCTGAAAAAAAGCCAGCCGGAGATCCAATGGGCAATTCTGGCCCTGTGACAATCTAACTCTCTCGTGCTAGAGTGTGAGTGTGTTTCAGCAGTTTTTAGATAATTTGATATTCATCGTATCCCACCTCCGAATCCAAGATCTGATAGATATGATCTTGGTTTGGATGGTGGTTTATCGTATTTTAGTTCTGATAAAAAGAACCGGCACGATTCAGATGCTTTCAGGCTTGGGAGTGCTGGCGATTGGTTACATTCTCAGTATTTGGCTCGAACTATTTACCTTTAATTGGATTTTAGAAAAATTCTTCTCTAATTTATTTGTTATTGTGGTGATCTTATTCCAGGGTGAGATTCGCAGGGCTTTGGCTCATATTGGCAGCAATCCATTTTTTACCGATGTCACTGCCGCTCAGGAAACTCATGTCATTGAAGAAATTGCGAAGGGTATTATTGCCACCGCGCAAAAAGGCTATGGGGCCTTAGTGGTGGTGGAGCGTGAAATCGTCATTGATTATCATATTGAATTTGGAACGGAAATTGATGCGAGAGTCTCTTCTGAACTTATCACCTCTATTTTTCATCCGACCAGCCCTATGCATGATGGGGCTTTGTTGATCCGAGGGGGTAAAATTCATTCTGCGGGTTGTTTTTTGCCACTGAGTAAAAATCCTGCGTTGGATAAAAATCTTGGCACTCGTCATCGCGCCGCCATTGGCCTGACGGAGGAGACGGATGCTTTGGTGTTTGCAGTGAGCGAGGAAAATAAGTTTATCAGCATTGTGCAAGGGGGACACCTCACCGCCAATGCGGAGCTAGGTGACATCCGTAAGATTCTTTATGAAACTTATGGTCTCAAATACAAGGCCTTCCACCAAGGGGAGGCCAGCTTATAATGGTCAAGAAACCGTGGACTTCATACGTGACGGAGAATTTTAGCTACAAGCTGGTGGCGCTTTTTATTTCGTTAATTCTGTGGCTGACGATTTTAGGTCGTCGCGACTTTGTATTAAGTAAAAAGATCGATATTGAATTTCAGACCGGTCCGAATCAAGTCATTGTGGCGCAAACCGCGGATAATATTCGGGTGAAAGTTTCTGGGCCCCGGGCCGCTCTTAAAAAATTTGTGGACAATCCGCAAATCCAGAGTATCGTCGTCGACATTTCGGAGCGGGGCGAAGGAGTTTTGGATATCGATGTTCCTCTTAATAAAATAGAAGTTCCCATGGGTGTTCGGATTTTGGGAGTCCGTCCGAATGTGATCCGTGCTGAGGTGGCGAACAAGACTGAAACTAAAACCGACAAAAAAGCGAACCCTGATAGAAGTAAATAGGAAAACAAAATGTCAGAAAAATCGATTCGTTTATTCGGAACTGATGGAATTCGCGGCACTGCCAATCAGTTTCCCATGACTCCTGATGTGGTGCTTAAGGTGGGGCAGGCGATTGGCTATCTTTTGCAAAAACAGGTGCGTCCTGGGGCTTCTTCCGTGCGTAAAGTGGTGATCGGCAAAGACACCCGGCTCTCTGGCTATATGATTGAACAGGCTTTGTCCTCAGGCTTGAACTCCATGGGAGTTCAAGTTCAGTTGGTGGGCCCTCTTCCTACCCCTGGAATCGGTTATCTGACCCGCACCATGCGGGCGGATGCGGGGATTGTGATTTCCGCTTCTCATAATGCTTTTCAAGACAATGGAATTAAAATTTTCGGTCCGGATGGCTTTAAGATTCTCGAGGATATGGAGAAAGAAATTGAACATTTGGTTTTACACGAAGAACTCAGCCGCTTGCTGCCCCATTCCCGTGAAGTCGGCCGGACTAAACGCATTGAAGATGCTCAAGGACGTTATATTGTTTACGTGAAATCCACCTTTCCTTTGGAATACACTTTAGATGGATTGCGTATTGTTTTGGATACAGCCCACGGTGCGGCTTACAAGGTCGCTCCCGCTGTTTTCTCCGAACTCGGTGCGGAAGTGATTCAGTTGGGCGATGAACCCAATGGAATTAATATCAATGACAAAGTCGGAGCACTTTATCCGGCAAAGTTGGCGGAGGCTGTGATTCAATACCGTGCTGATGTGGGGATCAGTCTCGATGGCGACGCGGACCGGGTCATTATGGTGGATGAAAAAGGCCGGGTGATGAATGGCGACCACATCCTGGCGATTTGCGCTCTGCAAATGAAGCAAAATGGACTTCTTAAAAAAGACACTCTGGTGGCCACACAAATGAGTAACTTCGGACTTGAAAAGAAAATGACCGAGCACGGAATCAAGGTCATCAAAGTCGGAGTCGGTGATAAATACGTCGTGGAAGAGATGCGTAAGTTTGGCTATAACCTAGGTGGTGAGCAGTCCGGGCATATTATTTTCTTGGACTCTTCCACGACCGGAGATGGGTGTGTCGCCGCTCTCAGTGTTTTGGGTGTAATGAAGCAAACCGGCAAGAAAGCCAGTGACCTCAATAAAGTTGTGGAAGATGTGCCTCAGGTCCTTATTAACTGCCGAGTTAAAAAACGCATCGAACTTCAGGAAATCAAGGGATATGCGGAACTCATTGAAAATATAGAAAAGAAATTAAATGGGGAAGGCCGTTTGTTCGTCCGCTATTCTGGCACCGAGCCGCTTTTAAGGATTTTGGTGGAAGGACCGAACGAAATTCAAATCAGTGAGTATGCTGAGCAAATAGCTCAATTTTTAGAAAAAGAGTTGAGATAAGTGAAAAATAAAATTCGTCTTGGTGTGAATGTGGATCATATTGCAACTCTTCGTCAGGTTCGAGGAGGCACCACCCCGTATCCGAATCTCTTGGGTTTAGTTAAAAAATCGGTGAAAGGTGGAGCGGAGCAAATCACCATTCACTTACGGGAAGACCGTCGTCATATTCAGCTTCAGGACCTTGTCTTGCTTTCTAAAAAGTGTCCTGTTCCTTTAAATCTTGAGATGGCCGCCACTGAAGAAATGGCGCATTTAGCAAAAAAATATAAGCCGCAATGGGTGTGCCTGGTGCCTGAAAAGCGCGCCGAATTAACCACGGAAGGGGGACTTGACGTAGTCAAAGGCTTTCAAAAAATGAAACCCTTGATTGAGAAAATGCAAATGCGAGGTGTTGAAATCTCCCTGTTTATTGAGCCGTCTCTTGAGCAAGTGGAAGCAAGTTATGAGATCGGCGCGGACGCGGTTGAATTTCATACGGGACATTGGGTGTTGTTGAAAGGTGCTAAAAAAGAAAAAGAGTGGCAACGCTTGGTAAATGCGGCTCATTTAGCCCATGCTTATGGCTTAGGCGTGCATGCGGGGCATGGTTTGGATTATCACCACACTCGTTTGATAAAAAAAATGCCCTTCCTGCGAGAAGTGAACATTGGGCATTCTTTGATTTGTTATGCTCTCGAAGAAGGTCTTGAAAAGTCAGTCCGCAAAATGAAGCAAATTCTCAAAGGACGCTAAGCTGTGAATAGCCTGGAGACTCATTTTAAAGTTTTTAAACAGTATAAGACCACGTCTCCAAAAGATCTTGAGGCCATCGTCCTTGGACTGCTGAAGCTCTTTAAAGAGCGCACGCTATTGCTTCTAGAAGGACCTGTGGGGGCTGGAAAGACAGAGTTGGTTAAGACGCTGACCCAGAGCCTTGGAATCCAGGAGACGGCCTCGCCCTCTTTTGCGATTCATCATCATTATGAAAATAGAGATGTTAGCATGGAGCATGTGGATCTTTATCGTCTTGAAAGTGAGGATGATCTTGAGAGCACAGGTTTCTGGGATCTTTTTGGTGTTAAAAAAGGCCTGATCGTGATCGAGTGGTCAGATCGTTTGGATCAAGATTTACTGCCCATGAATTGGTCGAAGATAAAAATTCAAATTGAAAATCTAGCCAGTCCCAACGAACGCCAAGTGACGGTATTTGTTCAAACTTAAGCCGCTTTGGCAGCTGATGTTTTAAATATTTTTTGAGAAACATCTTTAGCCACTTTCTCAGTGAATTGCAGGACGGTTTTGTTGTAGCATGATTTTTCCCCAAAGCCCATTAGCATTCCGGCTATGAATTCGCCGTTTAAAATAGGCACTATGGTTATATGATCGGGGATTTGACCATGATTCCAAGACTCAAAAAAAGACTCATTTAAATCATTTACTATCACAAATCCATGGTAGGGCTTCTGGGTGCCGTTAACGATCTTGAAAATACTGGGGGTTTCTAATTTAAACTCTGAGTTTTGCTGTTCCTGAGAGTCAAAGTGGTCCCCATCCCAAAATATAGGTTTTATAAAACAATCTTTATCATCAACGGCCAGAAGCATCGATTTTTTAAAGAAAGTCTTTAGCTGCTGGAAGTTGGCTTGAAGGTCTTTGTCAAATTGCTCTTTTCCTTCTTGTCGAATTTTTTCGAGTAAGTAGGATGTCGTAGGGTTCATCTCGGGAGAAATTACATTTTTCTCTGATATTGAAGTAACCGATTCAGTATCTATTTCTAAGCCGACGGCGGATTCACCCACTGGCTCTATCTTAAGCTCCATTAATGGTTGAACACTGCGCGGTCCTTTTTCTGACTTTGGATTCTCGCTTGCAGCAACTATTGGAGTTTCGCTCGGAATCCGCTGTTCGCCGAAAAGGCCTTCCGGAGAGCCGCTGTCCCTTTCACTCATTTCACTAAGGTCAGCGAGCTCAAGTTCTTCCGAAAGTTCCTCGGAGAATTTCTCTGCTGGTGATGGATCTTTTAAGGCCAGTTCTCCATCAGCATTAAAAAAATCAACTTGCTCGGGGGTGGCAATGACAGTGGCGGCAAGAGCGGACATGTCGATAAAATCTGTATCACTGGTACGCACGGGGTTTTGGTAAATTTCCCAGGTACTATTTAAGATCTCATGGGAAGCCAAAACAAAGACCGTGGGATTTGAATTTTTGTAATCCACGGGTATTTGCAGACAGGCCACCATCAAAGTTCCATCCCACTCGGCAATGGGGAGGCATTCCGCAGACCAGTTATAGCGTCCCTGCCATTTCTTGTAAAATTCAAGCTGAGGCTTGTGGATTTCAAAAAATTTTTCAAAAATAACGGGGAGTTGATAATTTTCTTTCGCCCACTCGAGATAATCCTGTACTGGAATTAACTTTGAACGCAGACAGAAGAGTAAGAGCGATACATTGGTTGAGTCTTTAGAGTAAAGATCCGCCACATTTTTAATCGAGGCTTTAAAATGTTCCTGCCAGTCTAATTTTGCCATTCTTCCCTTTATCGGTCTAAGTCATGAACTTCCTTATGCCTTTTTCACTAAAAGTACCGACGAAGGCGTCTAGTTTTGTTTATTGAGGAGGGGGTTTTGTATTTTTTACTGTCTAAAACAACGACAAGAAGCAGAAGAATACGGCAATAATCTGTTTCCAGGCGTTGCTGAGACCCCAATCTTAAATGTTTTCAGTAACTTCCCTTTGTGATAAGGTGCGGCACTCTATGGACGATATCCGCAACTATTACTCAATCAAATCGAACTACTTCGATCATAATTCCACCACTCCGGTGAGTGAAGACGTGATCCAAGCACTCCCTGATTTTTTACAAGCTTGGGGGAATCCTAGTTCGATACACTGGGCGGGCCGTCAGCCTAAAAATATTCTGCGCGATGCCCGACAAAGTCTCGCTAAAAATCTAGGTTGCAGTCCTTTGGAAATCGTATTTACCTCCGGCGGTTCGGAATCGAATAATACTATCATCAAAGGCCTCTTTGATTATTATCAAACAGATCCCCTTTCCCCATCTGGTTTAAAATCAGATTTAGCTCGCCGCAAGCACTATATGTGTTCTGAAGTTGAGCATCCGAGCGTGCTGAAAACGATGATTTATTTAAAATCCTTAGGGGCACGGGTGGACCTTATTCCGGTGAATCGCCAAGGGGAAATGGATCTTCAGTTTTATCAAGAACATCTCAGTCCAGAGACAGCATTGGTTTCTGTGATGTATGCAAATAATGAAACAGGGACGATTTTTCCCATTCAAAAAATGGCTGAGATGGCTCATTCACAAGGGGTCCTTTTCCATACCGATGCAGTTCAAGCTTTTGGAAAAGTTCCTGTGAATTTGGCGGAACTAGGAGTCGATTTTGCTTCCTTTTCAGGTCATAAATTCTACTCTATTAAAGGTTCTGGTTTTTTCTTTGTAAAGAAAAATACTCCTTTCACTTCTTTAATTCATGGAGGCGGGCAAGAGCGGCATCGCCGTGGCGGTACGGAAAATGTGCTGGGAATCGCTTGTCTTGGAGTGATGGCGGAGAAACTCTCTCAGGTGTCCACTCATGTCGCTCAGGTGGCAGGTCTTCGGGATCATCTGGAGAGTCGTATTCTGCGGGAGATCAAAAGTGTCACCATCACTGCGGGGGAAAACCCGCGCTTGCCTAATACTTCGAGTTTGGTTATTCAGGGCGTGGATGGAGAAACCCTGCTGATGAATTTGGATATTAAGGGTTATGCAGTGAGTACGGGGGCGGCTTGCAGCAGCGGAAATCCGGAACCTAGTCCTGTCTTGTTAGCTATGGGATTGAGTCGGGACGAGGCGCAGAGCAGTTTGCGTCTTAGTTTGGGCTGGTCCACTACGCGAGAGCAAGTCGATGATTTCGTGGAAATTTTGAAACCCATAGTTGAAAGGCTTCGTCTTATTCAGGCGGAGTCAGGGGGGGATCCTCATGTCTAGTGAGTCCAATAAAAAATCTAAAGGTCGCGTTCTCGTAGCCATGAGCGGGGGAGTCGATAGCTCCGCAGCGGCCGCTCTCTTGGTGGAGCAGGGTTATGATGTGGTCGGTGCCACTATGCAGGTCTGGGACTATACCTCTTGTGAGATCGAAGAAGGTCACGGAACCTGTTGTTCGAGTATTGATGTGGATGATGCCCGTGATGTGGCGGACCGGCTCGGGATTCCTTTTTATGTTTTGAATTGTGAAGCGAAGTTTCGCGCGGCGGTGATTGATCCCTTCTTAAAAACTTATTTAGAAGGTCAAACGCCACTTCCCTGCGTTAATTGCAATACGTATTTAAAATTTGACCATTTAATCAGGAAAATGAAAGAGCTCGAGTGTGATTACCTGGCAACGGGACACTATGCTCAAATCATCAAAGATGATCAGGGACGTGCGCATATTGAAACCAGTACGGACGACTGGAAGGATCAAACTTATTTTTTATTTACGATTGATCCCGAAATAATTCCAAAGCTTTTATTCCCCATCGGACATATGAAAAAACCAGAGGTTCGGGCCTACGCGGAAAAAATAGGTCTTTTGAACGCCCGAAAGAAAGATTCCGTAGGAATCTGCTTTGTGGGAGCTCAGGGTTACGACAATTTCATTGCTTCGCAAGTGGATAAAAGCATTCTCATGACTAAAAAAGGTTTATTGAAACGCTATCCATCGGGTGAAGTGATGGGAAATCACCACGGCATTCATACCTTCACTATTGGGCAAAGCAAGGGTCTGGGATTGGATCATCACGAGAAAATGTTTGTTTTAAAAATTGATGCTGAGACCAACACGGTTTGGATTGGCGAAGAGCGTTTTCTCTATTCAAGTGAAGTCAAGGTTGTTGACGCTAAGTTACTGTCTGAGGTTCAGGAGGGTGAACTGATGAATGTAAAAATACGTTATTCGACAAAAGGCTACCCGGCGCGGGTGTTTAAGAATGAAAAAGGTTTCCTGGTGAAGTTTCAAGATCCCCAAAGGGCCGTTACACCAGGCCAAGCCGCCGTATTTTACCGTGAAAAAGAATTGGTGGGGGGCGGATGGATCGTTCTTTAAATAACTCTGTAAAATTCCAAGTCCATACTTTCGGTTGTAAAGTGAACACTTACGATACGGGACTTTTGCAAAAAAATCTGCAAAACAATGGTTTTACATCTCAGCAGGGAGAGCCTCGTATTCACGTTTTGAACACCTGTGCGGTGACTGCGGAAGCGACCAAAGAGGCGGTTCGTTATATTCGTCGTTTGAAGGTGCGAGATCCTTTTTGCACGGTTGTGGTCACAGGCTGTGCGGCGCAGGTGGATACAGGGGCTTTCCAGGATCTTCCAGGGGCCGACTTGGTGGTTGCGAACTCCCACAAAGGCCAGCTGCCAGAGCTGCTTCAGAAATATTTTAAAGGCGATCTTACGGAGAAAGTTTTTAAGTCCAATATCTTTAAAAAAGAAGATCTTGAAATGGGTGGAGGCATTGAAAAAAGCCACACCAGAACATTCTTAAAAATCCAAGATGGCTGCAACAGTTTTTGCACCTATTGCATTATTCCTTATGCTCGCGGCACCTCCCGCAGTATTCCCGTAGCTGATCTTGTGGCCCGGGTGAATGAGCTTTATGCCGAAGGGATTCGCGAGTGTGTTTTAACCGGTGTGCATATCGGGGACTATGAAGATCAAAACAGTGGCAAAAAACTGGTTATGGAAGATCTTATTGAGGCTTTGCTGGTGAAAACCAAAATGCCACGATTCAGACTTTCCTCGTTGGAACCGGTGGAGCTGAGTGAAAGACTTTTAGATATTTATCAAGATGAAAAGATGTGCCCGCATTTTCATATGAGCATCCAAAGCGCCAATACGGATGTGCTCAGTAAAATGAAGAGAAAGTACACCCAAGAGGACGTGATCGATTCTCTGCAGAGAATCCAAAAACAAGTGAAGAATGCATTTGTCGGAATGGATGTCATTGTGGGTTTTCCCACGGAAACCCATGAGCAGTTTGAAGATACTTACTTAACTCTTGCTGAACTCCCTTGGACGAAAATTCATGTCTTTCCTTACAGTGAGCGTCCCGGCACTCGTGCGGTGACTTATGAAGAATCGGTGCCGCTTCAAGAACGTCAGCGTCGGGCTTCACGCTTGCGCGAACTAAGTCTTCATCGCTTTGAAACTTTAGGCAGGGCACAAGAGGGAACTCATAAGAAAGTCTTGGTTTTAAAAAATACCGCTAAAGGCGGTCATTCTTTAAGCCGTGATTATTGGAATGTCGAAATCCTGGGAGCCAATGAATTTCTGACTCACTGGGCGGGACAAGAGGTGGATGTGAAAATCCTCAAATACGATCATTCTAATAAAAACCACATGGAAGGTCATTTAATAGGGGAGATTCTCACGTGACCGAGTTAGAGACTAAGATACGATTTAAATTTAAAAATAGCGAATTGTTGGCTCGCGCCCTGACTCACAAGAGCTTTGCCCATGAGCTGCGTGAAAAAGGTGAGGACAATGAAAAACTCGAGTTTTTGGGCGACGCCGTTTTGGATCTGGTTTTGGGCGAATATTTGATGGAGCTTTTCCCGGG
>DATBTE010000088.1:0-32730 GCA_036559425.1 Pseudobdellovibrionaceae bacterium
TCTCTAACTTTTTTATGAGTCGAAGTGCGCGTCTGCATTTTAATAATTTCAGATTCATTCCCTGCAATTATTTTTGTAATATCTCTTAAAACATCTTTTTTTATTTTAAGATCAGTCTGAGAATTCGCTCTAAATGCTCTCAGTATCTCGCGTCGTTCTGCCTCAGAAAAGGTATGCCATAACAAGGCGTTCGTTCGCGCATGTGACTCTTTCAAAATTGGAGCGTATTTTCGTTGATAGAAATCACGAAGAATTTCCTTTTGCTCCTCAGTATATCCAAGATTGGGAAGAAGAACTTGGAGGACACTGGACCCATAACCGAGTTTCAATACCTTCCTAGGAACTTTATCCAAGCTGCAGAAAACTACATCGATTTCCTCAAGATATAAATAACCGCGCGGATTACGATCGGTTGTTTCTGACGCGAATGGCCAGCGTTTTTTAGCATATCTTGCAAAGTATTCAGCTACTAAAAAAGCCTCTTCAGTCGTCTCATATGCTTCAGCAAACCAGGTCTTTTTCCTTGAAAAAAGCTTTGTTTTTAAATCACTCATGAGACTGCCTTTCAAGCTGTTATATTTACATATAAAACACTAAAACTGTAAATACGCAAGTTACTTTGTTTATAAATAACTTTGCGTTATAAATAAAAAAAACATTACAACAATTTGAATTTGGTGTGATTAAATGTAAGTTTTGATCAACGTGAGGCGTATCTTTGGCTATAGAATTAGGAACTTCAGATATTCGAAAAACTTTTATGGGCCTCGTTCGTCCGCATTTGAATAACAAAGAGAAAAAATATGAGGCCAAGAAATTTACCGGCCTAGAACTTGGTACGCTGGATGGAATGATATATGATGGCAGAGGTGGAATAGAAGCATGGCAAAAACTGCTCACATATGTATTTAAGATCTCTGATAATGAGATAGATCAGGTGCTTTTAGAATTCAAGGACTACCTCAAAGCAAGAATCAAAATGACCCCCGGTGAGTTGATGTGGGCACAATTAGGCGAAAAACTTACTGAAGATGAGAAGATCTTTTTTTGCGAACTGGCAAAAGCCCACAAGATGCTAAAACCTCCTTTTGAAATTAAACTGACTAAAAAAACACGAAAATCCTTGCGTTAAAGGGGAAGGAACTCAAGCAGTCAATGAATTTAAGCTAACAGAAATGCTACGAATCTCCTTCAAAAAACGGAGAGCTTAGTTCTTGGGGTAGACGATAACTTTTTACTTAATTTTATTTGCCTATCCTTATTAGAAGACAAAGTTAAAAAATTAATTAAAATCAAGTTTTCATAAATCTTAAAAAAGTTTTTTTAAAATTCACAGTTTTAAACAAAATTTGAGAGTCGCTTGATTTAAAACTTATTTTTCTTTACATTTCTCTGTCAATAGTCCCTGATTCCGAGTGTATTTGGAAGTTAGATAAACACTTATCGAGCAAAGACTTCCATTTTTTTAAAACAAATAATTTAAAATTTACACTTCATAGTCCTCAAACGAGATATGATGGTTTTCCCTACGAAGATCGGACTTCATGAGCAATTGAATGAAAACAACCTGCATTCATAAGCAAGACGGGAAGGTTTCAACTAATGTCTGATTTAAAATCTGATTCCATACGTACTTCAAAGACCGCTCAAAAAAATAAGCTTCAAAATACTAGGGAGCGTACTCCAGTCATTGAAAATTTCGAGGCGCGGCCAGTGATCCTGGCCGTAGTGGCTTCTCAATCAATAGCGGATTCTATTTGCGCTGAGCTTGGTTCGGAATACCGGATTGAAACGGCGGCTAATGGCCGTGAAGGTTTGAAGAAGACTCTGCAAATTCATCCGGATCTAATCCTAACGGATTTGATGATGCCAATAGTAAATGGCGAGCAATTCTTTCATGCCATTCGTTCCCACGCGGAAATTAAGTCCATTCCATTTTTGATTTTAGCTGCCAAAGGAGAAGAGGAGCTTCGACTCAAGCTTCTGCGGGAAGGCGCAGACGAGTATTTGATAAAGCCTTTTATGCCAGAGGAACTTCGGGTTCGCGTAAAAAATTTGGTGCGGCACGTTCAGGATCAGAAGTCGTTGGCTCACGAACTTTTAGTACGAGAACAAGTCGAAGAAATTTTCAGACGGCAGGAATTCCAATTAAAGGAGGCGCAAAGAATCACCAACTTTGGGAGCTGGGATTGGGATATTGTAAAAAACAAACTTACCTGGTCAGATGAATCATACCGTATCTTTGGATATGAACCCCAGCAAATTAACCCTACCTACGAAGCTTTACTCTCTCGCGTTCATCCTGATGATCTGGATCGGGTCAATGAAGCGGTTCATAAAGTGCTCTTCGAAAAGAAGCCCTATTCCCTGCAACATCGGCTCGTTTGGCCTGATGGTTCTGAAAGAATCATTGTCTCGGTTGCCGAAGTTCAATTTTCTTCAGAGGGCCGTCCTCTTGGGATGATTGGCACAATCTATGACATTAGTGAACAGGAAGAGGTGAAACGCAGATTGGAAGAGGCCGAATTAAAATACAGCGGACTCTTTGAGTCGGCTGCGGATGCAATTGTTGTGGTGGACAATCATGGCAGGATTGAATCCGTGAACCAACAGACCGTCAAATGGTTTGGATATTCCCGGCAGGAACTCCTGGGCCAACCTGTGGAAATTTTGATTCCTGAACGCTTTAAACAAACTCATATCCTAGAGCGCAATCGGTACCTCACCCAACCCTCTCATCAAATCATGGGCTCCGGACGAGAGATCGTCGCCAAAAGAAAAGATGGGGGAGAAGTGCCCATCGAAGTTTCGCTCACCCCGCTGGGATCTGGAAAAAACAAAGTCGTAGCAGCTATTATTCGTGATATTACAGATCGAAAAAAAATTGAAATGCAGCAGAATTTTTTTTCAGAATCTGGCCGTATTATATTGGAAACGATGGACCCCCAGGTGCGTTTAGACCGCGGGGCCAATATGATGATTCCGAAAATTGCCGATATCTGCCTGGTTTCCACCTATGAACAAAAGGATTTTCACTTCAGTGCCTTGGTTCATTACGACCCTGCAAAGCAGAAGCTCCTTGAAGAGCTAACTGCCAAGGATTGTTCCTGGAGAAACTTCCCTTTCAACGCGAAATCGGTATCCGAACTGCAAGAGCCTATTCTTATAGAAGACGTTGCGGAGGGGGCTCTGGAAAACTCCGTCGCAATTAGGAATATGAATCAGTTGATGAAGAGGATGAACGTAAAGTCCTATATCATACTGCCCATGGTTGTTCGGGAACGACGGATTGGATCTATGACTTTAGCCATGTCTGATTCGGGAAGAAAATTTAGGCACGATGACTTTGCTTTTTTGAAAGAGGTGGCGCTTCGCTTTGCGGTTGCCGCCGACAATGCAAAGCTTTATTGGGATTCGCAGCAAGCTATCAAAGATAGGGAAAATGTTTTATTTATTGTTTCTCACGATCTCAAAAATCCTCTTTCCAGCATTAAATTGGCTGGCGAATTTTTGGAAGAATATCATCTCCCTACTGAACAGGATTTTTTTCTTGTGGCCAAAAAGATTTTGCAATCCGCTGAAATTATCGAAAGGCTTATTATGGATTGGCTTGATTTTGGAAAAGTCCAATCTGGAACCCTGGTGATTAGAAAAAAATCCGAGAGCTTGGCGGATATTATTGAGTCCTCTCTAGAGGCCATGAAGGTCAAGGCTTTAGAGAGAAATATTAAGCTCGTAGTGGATTTGCCGAAAACGGATGTGATGATCTCTTGCGAAAAAAATCGAATTCTTCAGGTCCTTTGGAATCTTCTCGGAAATGCCATTAAATTCACTTCGGAAAACGGAGAAGTCCGAATCAAAGCGATGAAGTCCGACAACTCTGTGCAAATTTCTATCATTGATACGGGGCAGGGCATCAGTCCTGAACAAATTCCTCGAATTTTCGATCGGTTCTGGCAGGCCACAGAGACGGCAAAGCTTGGAACCGGTTTAGGTCTGTCGATCGCCAAGGGGATCATAGAGGCTCATGGCGGAAAGATTTGGGTCGAGAGCAAAGTCGGTAAAGGAAGCCAATTTCATTTTACCATCGCAACCGCTGATGAAGTGAAAAGTCCGACGACTCCTAATCACGCGCATGACCATAAATTTCATTGTGAATACTTAGAAGGCAAACGTCTAAAGGGGATTCGTGTATTACTCGTGGATGATTCTCCTGAGGTCCTCTTTATGATGAGATTTATTCTGGAAAAGGCGGGGGCTGAAGTGAGTCAGGCCAGGTCTATGAGGGAGGCCCTCACCTCGCTAAAACAGGAGAAGCCCCATGTGATGTTAAGTGATATTGAAATGCCGGATGGAGACGGCTTTGAGCTGCTACGAAGAGTGCAGCAGTTATCTGTTGAAGAGGGGGGGCGAATTCCCGCTGCGGCACTGACTGGGCATAGAGAAGAAGACAAACTTAAACAAATGAAAGAGGCCGGCTTTCAATTGCAACTGCAGAAACCCGTGACCTGTGAAGAACTTGTCAAAGCAGTGAGTGAATTAGCGGGAAAACTGAGCCTATAGCCCTGTTTATAAAGATGATCGATCAAGAAATCACTGCAAGCGATAACGGTTTTCAAATCCAGGTCGTACTTCATTTTCAGATCCCTGTTTAGCCGCTTTTGAAAGACCTTTTTTGATATTAAAACTCAGTTTTTTGTCATATTTAAAATCTATGATTGTAGCGATGGATTTTGTTTTTTTATCTCGTAAAATCAAATTGACTAGCGCCGTAATCATCTCAATTCCAAAATGTTTGGCGCCGATAAATTTTTCCTTATTGGACACCACATCTATGTCCTTTAGCAAGGGTTTGAAATACCCCCGGACTTGTCCCTCTTTAGAAAGAACTTCCGAATAAAGATCTAAGGTTCCTTTCGTGAAGGTTAAAGGAACATGGCTTTTTAAATAAGGATCAAGAGTCACGATATCAAAATCTTCCACTTCAATATCGACACTCCAAGGAATGGGGGTTGCAAGTCTATTGAACTTGCCGCCAAACTTGAATTTAGAATTTGGGTCTATCAATTTGGCCGTCACGTTAAAGGAAGAAAGGGGGATCTGGGGACTCGGAGTAAGATTCAGGATTCTACCATTAATGGCGGAAATTTTAAGAGGTTTATTTTCCTTGAGGGACTTATATTTTTCAAAAGTAATGGAGGAGTCCTGGAGATCGACCTGTTCTATTTTTAGTGGAAAAAAAGTATCTGTAATATCCTGGGTTTCTTTTTTGGGAAAGGAAAGTTTCTTGAGGTCTTTAGGGATTAACAGATGTGCATTTTCAATTTTAATATCCATTAAAATTTTTCTTTTTAGAAGGTGTCGCCAGGCGATAGAAAGATCGACCGTTTTAACAGTTAAAAAGGTTTGGCCTGACTCTTTAAATTTCCCCCCAATGTCTCTAAAACGACAAGCCCCTTTTAAAAAATCTAAACTCAAATCATCCATATACAACGAATAGGTCGGCGAAAATTCACTAAGAAAAATATTAGCCTTTTTTAAAAGAAAAGAAGGGAGAGCAGCTCTCAATATTATCAGTAGCAAAATTATAAGGAATGGAAAAATAAATTTTTTTTCCCGGTAAAAATGAGTCTTTCTCTCTTCTGATGCCATGGAGACCCTCTCTTTTCTCGAGGTTTTCCATTTTAAAGCAAAATCCTCGTAAAGGGTGACTTGTCCAAAAAGAGGCTGGGAAAATTCCTTAATTTTTCAAATTTGTCAGTAGGCAATTCATGCCATGGGCGACAGGCGCGGAACTCCGCGCCCTGAATCAATTTTATTCTGAAATTTATTATTTTCCGAAATTTAAAGAGGCTGAGCCAATGGCTCCAGTGAAAGTCAAACGCGCTGGTTTATTATCCACGGTTCGAGCGCTGACCGGAAAGCTGATGATATAGGGTGAGGCAAAAGAGGTGTGATAGTGATAAAGGCTTTGGATTTCCCGTGGCAAGAGCTTGATCTTGGTGGCTTTGCCTTCGAAACGTTGTCCATTCACATCCAAGAAAACCTTCCACAGGGTTTTGCTCTTGTGAAGATCATCCCATTTTCTTTCTGGAGAAAAGAAACTGACGAAAACTTCGGTTTGCTGGTTCAGGTTGTTTTCAAGTTTCTTCTTTTCTGTATCAAACGTATTATGATCCCATTGAAAAATTCTCGCATTTTGATCGAGCTGCGCGGTCGCCATCTCTGGATTTAATAAAGTGGCCTTGATGCTCACGGTGTTATTCAGGCCATTGTATTCTTCAATATAATCCGTCCATTTATCAACCGTCGCTTGATAATCGGATTCACTCATAATATTAAGACCATTCTTATTGACAGTGGAGGAGGCGCACGAACTCAATAGAAAGACTAAAAATACGGTAAAAAGAGGAGATCCAAGATATTTCATTTTTTTTCTACTCCCGCCAGAAAGTGTCTTAAGTCTTCAAAGGCCTGTTCACGGATGATGTCGTTATAAATTTCGTGCTTAGCATCTTTATATATTTTAATTTCTTTTTCCAGACTGCCGAAATGTTCAAAAAAGCGCATGGCTTCCGCGGAGCTGATCACCGGATCTTTGTCGGAGATTTGAAAAAGAGTTTTCACTTTCAATTGAGGAATTCCTTCGTAAACAAATTTAAAACTTTCTAAGAAGCCTAAATAGACCGCCGCGCAGACGCGGGCGTGTCGATAAGGGTCATGCTCCAATTCGCGGATGACTTCAGGGTCACGAGTGACGTCTTGATTGCCAATTTCATTCCACATGGTCAAGGTGGGCAGCAGTTTCGCGATCCATTCAGCGCCCAGTTTCTTGTAGGCGGGGATTTCCACTCCAATGCCAAAGAGTGGGGAACTCAATACCACGGCATCTGGTTTGAATTCCGGGTGCTGCAGCAGAGCTTTGATCTGCACTAAGCCCCCCATCGAGTGCGCGAGCAACACCACGGGACCTTTTGTGATGAGTGGCTGGGCGAAAACCATTTTCAAGAATTCAACATAGTCACTGCAATAATCATCAAAACTGGAAGCATATCCTCGGGCTCCTTCGGATTTTCCATGACCACGCATATCCCATGCATAGATATTCCAGACATCGTCTTTCAAAGCTTCCACAACGCGTTTATAAGAATCCGAATGCTCGCCATGGCCGTGGGTGATGACAATTGTGCCACGAGCACGGGGGTTTTCCCAAAGCTGAAAAAAAAGATTCGCATTGTGAGCGCCTATAAAGTGGCCTTCTAAATTTTTGTATTTATTTTGCGTCATAGATACCTGCCTCGCTCTATATTGGCGAACTTACCTAAGACCACGCAACAAAATTGTATCTTTTGCTTGCGGATCTGTTCCTCTTTTGTCTTCCTCAGTTTTGGTCAACGCTATTACTTTGGGGACAAAAGGATAGTCCAAGTTATAATGAATGCCACGGGATTCTTTACGTCGAAGGGCGCACTCCACGGAAAGCTCCGCGACGATGGCGATATTTCGCAATTCAAGGATGTCGCTGTGAATTCTAAAGTGAGAATAGTACTCACGCACTTCGCTCAATATATTTCTCAGTCGATGCTGAGCGCGCTGCAGACGTTTGTTAGAGCGGACGATGCCGACATAATTCCACATCAAGTGTCGGATTTCCTCCCACATATGGGAGATAACGATCATTTCATCATCGTTGGACTCTTCGGGATAATGCCAGTCTTTTGGATTATGAGGACAAATCTCAAGAGCGGCCCACTGTTGTTTCAAACTTTCACTTGCATTGTGCGCCATGCACAGACATTCCAAGAGCGAATTTGAAGCCAAACGATTGGCTCCATGCAAGCCAGTGCAGGCAGTTTCCCCAATGGCACGCAGGCCAGGGATATCCGTTTGTCCCTGAATATCCGTCAGAACTCCACCGCACAGATAATGAGCGGCCGGCACCACGGGGATCGGCGTTTTGGTCAAATCGATGCCATACTCAAGACATTTGTTGTAAATCACCGGAAAGCGTTTGCGTAAAAATTCTGCATCCAACTTGGTCATATCGAGATAAACACAATGCGCACCGGACTTTTTCATTTCCGCATCGATGGATCTGGCGACGATATCGCGGGGGGCGAGGGAGCCCAGGGAATGATATTTACGCATGAAGGCTTCGCCCTGGGAGTTGATCAGTTCGCCGCCTTCGCCGCGCAAAGCTTCGGAGATCAAAAAATTTCTCGCGGCGGGATGATAGAGGCA
This sequence comes from Pseudobdellovibrionaceae bacterium, assembly GCA_036559425.1. Taxonomy (GTDB): domain Bacteria; phylum Bdellovibrionota; class Bdellovibrionia; order Bdellovibrionales; family Bdellovibrionaceae; genus JACMRP01. Next base: position 8,242 of record DATBTE010000088.1, read on the forward strand.
AGTGGGATGAAATTGCATGAACTCCAAATTCGCAATGCGGGCTCCGGCTCGATAAGCCATGGCGATTCCGTCGCCAGTGGCGCCACTCCAATTTGAAGTGTAAAGATAAACTTTGCCCGCGCCACCGGTGGCCAGAACAGTGGATTTTCCTAAAAAGGCCGCGACCTCACCGGTTTTTTTATTCAAAGAGTAGGCTCCCACACATCTTGTGGGGCTCATGTCGTAGGTATCGACTTGTTTATTAATGATCAGGTCGATGGCAAAATGATTTTCCAAAAGTTCAATGTTCGGATTTTCGCGGATGCGCCGGAGCAGAGTTTGATGCACTTCATGGCCGGTCTGGTCTTCAAAATGAAGAATGCGTCTATAAGAATGCCCGCCTTCGCGCGTCAAATCAATGGAGTTTTCTTCATTGTCCACTCCTCGACGAAGGTCGAAGTGGACGCCCCAGTCGAGCAAGTCTTGGATACGATCAGGAGCTTGCTCAATAAAATTCGCCACGACTTCAGGCTTACAGAGGCCGGCCCCCGCCGTCAGCGTATCTTGAATATGACTTTCGAAGCTGTCTTCTTGGGACATCACCGCAGCTATGCCTCCCTGAGCCATATCGGTATTGCTATCGAGAGCTCTTTCTTTCGAGAGAATCACAACTTTTCCAGAGGAAGCCATTTTTAAAGCCAGCGAAAGTCCAGCTAAACCGGATCCAATAATCAAAACATCACAACGTCGCATTTCCACGGGTTCTCCCTCTCACAGTGGCCTCTAGCTTATCGACGAGCCGTAGGTCTCGTCGATGTAAAGGGTTCTTTTTAATGCTCTTTATTGTCTTTGGCAAAGGACTCTTGCTTGATTCTTAGCGGTTTCTAAATCTACAATAGAATCAATAGTCTAGAACATGTGTGTTTGATGTTTAAGGAAGCAAAGCAAATATGAAGTTGAAACTCCTGATCACCATCCTGGTTTTGGCCACTCTTTTTTCAGGAGTGGTTTTATGGCGCGTGGATCGGTTTGTGTACGGAGATCGTATGGCCTGGGCGGAGGCTCAGGCGCGCACCCAACTTTCTTCGCTGTCTCAGGCCATCAATACGGAAATTCAATCCTCTCGCCGCATGCTCAGCTCCGTCAGCAATGACACCTTTAAACGGGAGTCCACCAACTGGAAAGCTTTCCAGCCCTATTATGCCATAGCTTTGATGACTTCGCAGAGTGGAGCGCTCAGCATTTCGCGCTTGGTTTCTAAAGCAGATTCACCGGCAGCCAATTGGACGGTCAATGATTTGACTCAGTCTATTGGCTTTATGGGACGGGGACTTGAGAACCGCGGCACCATTTTGCTTCGCTCCTTTAAAGATGCGCAAAAAAATCGCCATGTGGCGGTGATTTTTGCGGGCGGCGGAAATGCTTATCTTCTGATTGGCAGGGGGGAGAACTTTCAGTCCCTCATTGAATCACAAAAAGGTTCCATGAGCGCGATTTCTATTATTGCCAATGATGGTTTGACCATCAGCCATGCGGTTCCTGATTACATCGGCAATGTAATGAGTGAGAGCACTCTCCTTAAAGAAATCCGCACCACGGGTGCGGCTCAAGGGCTGGGTGTTTATCTGCAGGGCAAGCGTCCTGTTTTCGGTATGTATTCGCAAATTCCTGGAACGAATTCTTATGTGATCTCCAGTGTCCCCCTCGAAGACCTCTTGAAAGGGCGTCTGTCTTTGGCATGGCAGTTTGGTTTTATGGCTGTGGGTATTTTGCTTTTGGGAGCCGCCTTGTATTTCTGGCAAGAAAAACGGGTGGTCAGCGCAGCACTTCCGAAAAGGCCGCAGTCCGTGAAGACGACTCCCCGGCCTTTGGAATACGAGGCGCCGGTGGCTCTAAAACAGCCGATAGTGGCGACGCCTCAGGAACTGCAGCAGGAAAAAACCGATGCCTATCGTCAGGTGGCCACGGCTCTTGGGCAAGAAATGCGCTCACCGTTGGCTTCGATTTTAGGTTTTTCACAAATGGTTTTGTCGAAAACTCAGGACCCTGATGTGGTCCAAGCCGTGGAATCTATTTTGCGCGAAGCCCGTTCTTCTCGGGATGTTGTAGAAAAGCTCGTTACTTTTGCCGGAGAGCGGAGCACGGATAAGACAAATTCTAAAATTGAAGGTCCCATCATACAGGCCCTTAAAAACTTAGACCTGAAGCTGAGCCAAAAAGGCATCCGCGTCGAGAAGGATTTTAAGGAAACTCCGCCATGGCCCCTGGCTTTTGCCGATGTCACTAAAGCTTTTGAAAATCTTTTTATAAATGCCATTGAAGCCATGGAGCGAATGCAAGAGAAAACATTGAGAATCTCCAGTTGGGAATCCGCCGAAGGGCTTCATGTCAAGATTGCGGATTCTGGTGAAGGCATTGACGTGGAAAATGTAGCAAAAGTTTTTGATCCTTTCTTCACCACCAGATCTTTTGCCCACCATGTGGGTTTGGGGCTTCCGGTGGTGGTGGGAATTCTGAAAGAGCATAACGGAAAAATTCAAATTCATTCTCAGCCAGGAAAGGGGACTCAGGTGGAAATTATCTTTAAAGCCAATTCTGTAGCGGGCACGGGGACGTCTTTACCAAAAGTTCCGCCCCCTCCTCCCGCTAAATTCGAGATGCCGACCGACTTGCCAAAAGCACCTGAGATCTCTCTCGAAGCGGAAATTCCGAAAGTCGAAGTTTTTAAAAAACAAATTTCGCAAGAAAAACTCACCGACATCAATGTGGATAATTTGTTGGAGTTGACCGAAGATGAAGAACCTTTGCGGTTTTTAGAAGGCCATGGTTTTGAGAATTCTGTCCCTTCGGCGCCCTTGCCACAAACGCCAGAACCCAAGACGGTGGATCCAGCAGTGGTTCTAGATATGCGCGTAGCGGTGCCCCTGAAAAAAACGGAATTGGATTCTTACAAGGTCGAAATTCGAAGACCCGGAAAGAGGACTTGATTGAATATCCGAGATCATAGTTCTCAGTTTAGTATTTTTACATATAGTACCGATGTGGATCAAGGTGCCTTGGTAAAGGTATCCTTAGCGCAAGCGGGCTACGATGCCTATTATTTCCAAGAGTTGGATATTTTTTTATCACGTCTCAAAGAGATGACCCCTCATGTGGTGGTTTTTTCGACAATGACGGTGCAAGGTTCCCTCAGTGAATTTGTAAATCAGGTTTTAGAAGTCAGTTCAGAAATTAAACTGATCGCCATGGCGGAATTGCCGCAGTTTGAATCCCTTTCTCGCTATAGTACGACGGGCTTGGCCGATATCGTGTCTTTAGAAGGTCCCAGTTTGGATCTGCGCGTCCTGTGGTCCGTCGATCAGGCTTGTGAGGCTCTGTATCTGACTTATCAAAATGAGCAGCTTTATGCGGATTGGAAAGAAGCCCAGGGTCTTAAAGAAAAATTGCAAAATCAGATGGATGATCAGAAAGCGATGCAAGCGGAGGTTACGCAGATGCTGCTTTCAAACCGGGTTGCGGATTATCGCTCTTCGCAGAACAAAGAAGAGGTTTTGCAGAAATATTTTGAACGTCTCGAAAAGGTTCCCGCTATTTATTTTAAATATTTAAGTTCGGTTCGTTCTTTCGTGGCCACCCATGTATCGGGATTTTCGCCCCAGCAAATTCAAGGAGTGGGTTGCCAACTTGAAGACCCCAGTCTGGATAATTTATCCTCTCAGGTCAGCGTGGGTTTATTGCCTCCTGTCATGATGGAGATGGTGCAGAAGGTTTTCGCTATTGAAAACCCCAGGGTTTTGCCCCTGTTTGTCCAAGGCGAACTTGAAGGCTTAGTGGTGTACTCCGGGGACCTGGGTAAAGCCGATAGTTTGCGAGTGGGGGAGGAGTTTAGCCTCTTTGCCCTTTGTTATTCTTATTTCTGCCTGGAGAAAAAAGTCGAGGCCCTCGATGTCATGGATCCGGTGACCGAGCTTTATAACGAAAAATTTTATGTTGATAAGTTGCACGAAGAGTTGGAACGATCCCGTCGTTTGCGCCAACCCGTTTCGGTTTTGAAAATCTCTATTGATAGTTTCTCTGAAATTGAGCAGGTTCTGGGAAGCAACGCTTGCAATGGGGTTTTAAAAAACCTTGGCGACTTTGTGAAACGCACTCTTCGTATCAATGATTTCGCCTGCAGGACAAAGGCCAATGAGATCGGCGTGATCTTGCCTCATTGCCATAGAAAGGGCGCGGCTCTGTTGGGGGAGCGTCTGCGACGCATTGTCGAGAGCAGCTCGATGGTCGATAGTGGGGTGAAGATTTCCATCAGTATCGGGGTCAGTGAATATCCATCCTTGGCGGATTCCGTGGACACTCTCGATGGAACAGCCTCAAAAGCTTTAGTGCATATTATGGAAAAAGGCGGAAATCGTATTTGTCTTTATAAGCCGCCAGAGAGCTTTACTCCCGAATTTGAAGTTGTCGGTTAGGAGTATTGGTTAGGAGTGTTGCGTGGTGGAAATGTATCGGCGGACTCTGGCGGAAATCAATCTGGATCACGTCGCCCACAATTTCGAAGTGTTGAAAAAAGCATTTTCACACGCGCCGTTTATTTGTCCAATGGTTAAAGCCAATGCCTATGGTCACGGGGATGTTGCGGTGGCACTGTGTTTGGAAAAGGTCGGGGCTCAGCATCTCGGGGTGTGCCTGATAGAGGAAGGTCTTTTGCTTCGCCGAGGCGGAGTGAAAGCGGAGATTCTGGTGTTCCGCGGTTTTGATCGTGAAGGAGCAAAGACAATGCTTCAACACAAGTTAACTCCAGTGGTCGCGACTTGGGATCAACTTCACGCCCTGCAAAGTGTCGCCAGTCAGGCAAAGCAACCCGTGCAAATTCATTTGAAATTTGATACGGGGATGAATCGCTTGGGTTTTCCCGTGGCAGAGGCCCAGCGTTTATTTGAATTGTGCTGGCAGAATTCAAAAGTGCGGGTGCAAGGCATTTTGACTCATTTATGCCATGGCGAGGATGCTCAGGACCCAGCGGGCGATAGTGCGGCACAGCTTTCGAGCCTCGCGCAGGTTATGAAAATTTTTAAGCCTTTAAACCCCGTGGTGCATAGTTTGAATTCTGCGGGGATTTTGAACAGCCTTATTATGGCACGCCGTCAAAAAGATCCGCATCATCCTCTCAGCCGAGTTCAGTGGGGGCTGCGGCCGGGGTTGATGATTTACGGCTATAGCCCGCTGGCGCAGAAGGATATTCTTCCTTTGAAGCCGGTCATGACTTTGAAGTCCGTGGCGTCCACGTATCGCGTGCTTAAAGCCGGTGAAAAGGTATCTTATGGGGGTACCTGGACGGCTTCAAAGGCGTCGGTGATCGCCGTGGTGCCTATTGGTTATGCTGATGGCTATCACCGCATTTTATCTAATAAGGGGCAGGCTCTATTTTTAGGACAGCGTGTTCCGGTGGTTGGACGCATTTGCATGGATTTTTTGATGGTCGATGTGACCGAAGTAGTGCTACATAAGGACCTTAAAGAGCTTGAAGAAGAGTCCATAATTTTATTCGGCCAAGACCGGAATGGGAATTGTTTATCTCCGGAGGAACTGGCCCTACAGGCTCAAACCATCACCTGGGAAATTTTGACCAGTGTGGGAGAGCGGGTCCCGCGAGTATATACCGGAGACATGGCGAAAAAATTGGTGAAACAGTTGGCGAAACAGCGGGGAGATGCAGATTGAGTCTTGTCCAGAAGATGTCCCAGATAATCGATCTGATCCTTAACTATTTCCGAGGTAAAATCGGTGGATTTGTCGAAGAAGTGGGCAAGATTGTTTTATTCATGACTTCCAGCATCCGTCTTCTTTTTGCCAAACCTTATCGTTACACTGAAATGATTCGTCATATGGAGTTTGTGGGGAATCAGTCCATTGGCATTATTTGCCTCACCGGCTTGTTCACAGGTTTGGCCCTTTCGCTGCAAATTTATTTGGGCTTTAAAATGTTTAATGCCGTAAATATGGTGGGCCCTGTGGTGGCCCTCGGTATCACCCGAGAACTGGGACCGGTGTTGACGGGTTTGATTGTCGCCGCCCGTGCCGGTGGAGCCATGGCGGCGCGCTTGGGAACCATGCGTGTAAATGAGCAAATTGATGCTCTCGATGTCATGGGAGTGAATAACAAACAGTATTTGATTGCTCCCAGAATTGCGGCCGCGGTGATCTGCATGCCTTTACTGACCGCCGTTTTTGACTTTGTCTCCATGCTCGGAAGTTACTTGCTTTGCGTGAAACTTGTGCAAATTGATGAAGCCGTCTTCTGGCAAAAGATTCGTGATATGATTCAAGTCCGCCATATTAATGAAGGCCTTTTCAAGGCGGCGATTTTCGGATTGATCTTCGCGGTGATCTGCACCTATCGTGGCTTTTACACAACTGGGGGCGCTAAAGGGGTCGGCGAAGCCACAAATCAAGGAGTGGTTCAAAGTATGGTGATGATCATTATTTTAGATTACTTTGCGGGCAACTTGATTCGTTTGTTCTACCTAGTGATGGGGATGAATTAATGGAAGACCACTCTAAAATCCCCTCGTTCACGGCTTCGGCGGTCTCTCTGCGAGATGTAAAGAAAACCTTCGATGGCAATGAGTATATTTTAAAAGGCATGAGCTTGGAGGTCCCTCAGGGAAGTCTGACCGCCATTATTGGCTTCTCCGGAACCGGAAAGAGCGTGGTGTTGAAACATATTCTTGGTCTGTATCAGCCGAGTGCTGGTGAAATCCATGTCCTCGGAGTCAATATCGGTCTTTTGCCTCCCAATGAGCTCACGAGATTTCGCCAAAGGTTTGGAGTGCTTTTTCAATCCGCCGCGCTCTTTGATGATATGACAGTCTTAGAAAATGTGTGTTTCCCCCTCGTTGAACATCGCCGAGATCTGCGAAGCGCGCAAGTGATTCACCTCGCGGAACAGCGTCTTGACCAGGTCGGACTAGACAAAAAGCACTATCATAAACTACCAAATCAAATCAGCGGTGGTATGCAAAAACGGACAGGTCTGGCGAGGGCTCTCGCCCTAGATCCAGAAATATTAATATACGATGAGCCTACCACTGGATTAGATCCCATTCTTACAGAAATGGTGGATAATCTAATATTGGACACGCATAAGTCCCGGAAAGGACTGACCTCTATCATGGTCTCCCATGATTTAGCTGCCGCCTTTCGCATCGCCGATTATGTCGTAATGTTAGATGCCGGAAAAGTTCTGTTGAGTGGTACGGCTAAGGATTTTTTTAATAGTAATATTGAATTAGTGCAGAGATTTGTCGCTAAAGGAATGAAGCATTCATGAACTGGGTAAAATCACCAGAATTTAAAGTGGGACTGCTGGTTGTCGTTGTGGGCTCGCTCATTGCTTTCATGTCCATGCAAGTTAGCGAAGATCCAAGTTATTTGGGTCGTTCAAAAAAAGCCTGGTTCCTTCTCAAAAACGCGGATGGCTTGGTTAAAGATTCAGCAATTAGAACAGCGGGTATCCCCATTGGGATTATTCGGGACATTATTTTGCAAGACGGCCAGGCCCGTGTTGATATCACTGTGAAATCAGAGGTTCATTTGACGGTTTCCGCGGTTGTGGAAATCCGGGCGCAGGGGATTCTAGGCGACAAACACGTCGAAATCAATCCGGGAGTTCCTTCGGATCCGCCTCTTCCTGAGGGGGCTCAGATCCTGAATGTGAAAGAAAAAGGCTCTTTAGATAATTTGGTGGGTGAGGTCTCCGAGATTTCTTCCTCTTTAAAAACCGTTTCTGAAACTTTGAAAGAAGCGATCACCGAAGATGGAACCCGTAAACATATCTTGGGGCGCATCGTTTCGAATATTGAAAAACTGACGGGCGATATCGCGCAAGTGACGGGAGAAAACAAAGAGAAAATCGGTGAAATTGTCGATCAAGTTCATGATGTGACCTCGACTTTGAGCAATCTGGTAAATGATGAAGGTGAAGACGGCTTTAAGAAATCTTGGAAAAAAGCCGTGGCTTCTTTGAGTCGACTTGATTCCATTATGAAGAACGTCGATGAAATCTCTGGCAAGATCAACCGAGGTGAAGGAACCATCGGCAAGTTAGTGAATGATGAAAGCACCGTTGAAGGTCTGAATACCACGATTGAAGGTATCAGCGGAATGATGGAAACCGCCAATCGTATTCAAACCGGATTTGATTTCCATGCCGAATATCTGGGAGAGGTCAAAGCCACAAAGTCCACGGTGGGAATTTATATCCAGCCAGGTTTGGATCGTTATTATTACCTCGGCATCGTGGATGATCCAGCAGGGGTGATTGAACGTGAAGGCAGTGTTTCCACGACGAACGGGGTGGTCACCACCACAGACCAAACTAAAACCTTCTACAATAAAACTAAATTTAGTCTCTTGTTCGCCAAAAACTTTTATAACTTAACCCTCCGCGGGGGTCTCATCGAAAATCAAGGTGGCATCGGGATTGATTATCTTTTCTTCCGGCGCAAACTTAAGCTGTCACTGGAAGCCTTTGACTTTAGTAAGCTGAATCTTCGAGCCCAGGCTCAGTACAGTCTTTCTCATGGGATTTATGTTTTGGGTGGGATGACGGATATGATGGATAAGTCAGATCGTCGGTCCGGTTATCTTGGGGCAGGTATTTATATTACGAATGATGATTTGAAACTACTGCTGTCGTCGAAGTCTCCATTTTAAATGAGGGTATGATGAAGGTGCTAAGTGGCCGCCGGTCCTGAAAACAATCACTTAACCAGGAATTGGTTGGTGAAGTCTTCAACAAAGATTCTAGGCCCCTTCACTCGTGAAGAGGTGATGTCTCTATTGACTCGCCGTCAAATCACAATCATCGATGAGGTCCGTCAACCCGAGGGGCGTTGGACCTACATCCGAGAAAACCGTCACTTTAAAGAAGTGGTTAAGTCTTTACGCTATGAACAGGACCACTCTAAAGAAGATACCATGACGAGCACGGCGACCCTTGGGGCCACCATGACCAAGACAGATCCAGCGACCGTCAGTGATGAGTTTACACCGACGCCGATCACGCCGATGAAATCTCCGCCCCTGCATATTCAAAAGCCCGGTTTGAAGGATGTGACTCCGCTCAAGGAGACCAGTCTTCGTCCTCAGGGGGGGGCAGGCGCAGCTAAAAGTTTTGGCACGCTTTCCGATCAAAGAGTGCAAAGTAAAATTCAGAAACAGAATAGGTTGCTTCGTGGCATTCTGTTTGTGATCACCGGCGTGGCTGTCTTATTTGCCACCCTTCACTTTATTTTTAAAGAAAAGAAATCCGATATCAATTATGATCAACTTTTAAGATCAGCACTGAGCTATAAAGAAATTGGTCTTTATCAACTCTCTTTACAAAAATATAAAAAAGCCTTTTCTATCAAAGAGCCGGATTTGGAAAGCCAATTCCAGATGGTGTTTTTGTTGATTAATGAAGATCGACAAAGTTTGAACGGCCGTCGTGTGATAGAACGCGCGCTGCAGACGGAAGGCCGTAATCGTGTTGAAATTATCAATGCTTATTTGGGGATGGCTCTTTCCTATATGATGGAGGGGGATCTTCGTCAAGCGGAAGAGTATCTGCAAAAAACTTTGGGTTATGATGCGAATAATGAAAATGCCAAAATCAATCAAGCGGTGATTCTTCTTAAAAAAGGAAACTATGCTCAAGCGTTGAAGAGTTTTGAAGCTCTGAGCAAGGTGGATTCTCCAGTTTACCCTCTGGTTCTGTTGTGTGAATCTTTGTCCTTGATTGAGGTTTCAAGAGGTCAGGCGAATAAGGATCGACTGCTTAAAGCGGTGAGCGAAATTAAATCTTATAGCGCTAAATCACATTTTTTGCGAAAAGAGTTGTCCTTATTGATGCTTTATCTGAGCCGGTTGGGCGGAGATCCTGAAGGTGAACAGGATGCCATCAATACTTTTCTGGAAGAACCGCAAAACTTAAGCCGCCAATACGCCCGAGAACTCCAAGTTGATTGGCGTAATAGCGAGTGGGACTTTCTTGAACGATATTGTGCGGAACTTTATAACTCGACAAAAGGCCCGGCCAATTTGAAGGCCGTTCGCGCCGTCTGTCTTATCGAGAGCAACCGGGATATGGAAGCCGTTAAGTATTTGGATGAATCCATGGCCCAAGCTCCCAAAGAACTCACCACCCTTCAAGCTCAGGCGCAGTATTTGTGGAAATTGGGACGTTTAAAAGAGGCTCAGCTATTATTTCAAAATACCGATTTTAAACAAGACCGCTTGGCTCTGTATATTCAGGGAGAAGCTTGTTTACAAGCGAAAGATTTAGGATGTGCGGAAGCAGCGTATAAGATTCTCTCGGAAAGAGATTACGGGGATGTGTTAGCTCACTATGGTCTAGCCCTGTTGACCCAAGCGCGTAATGATAAGGTTCGCCTACAGAATGAAATTAAGGCGGGTTTTGAAGCTGAGAGTAACTTTGCGCCTTTGATTGAAATTCGAGACCAAATGGAATCCATGTGAAAAAAGGGTCTCTTTTGTTCACCTTGAGTATTTTCTCTGGACTGATGGCTTGTACGAAACCAGGCAGTTTTCGCAGTGAAGACCCTCAGGCTGTGAAAATGGTGAAGGTGGACGAGATTCCTGAAGATTTTAAAATCCCCTCAAATATTTGGGAACTAATCGCGAAAAACGGTGACGAGAAATCGGTCGAGGTCAATAAGGGAGGGGTTTTTTATTCCACTGTAAAGCTTTTTCTGACAGAAAAGAACTCTCATATTTTGCAGAATCCTTCCTTTGTGATTGAGCTTCCGCGAGGAGGCGGTATTGTCGATATGTCGCGATATTTAAGTGGGCAACAGGGAAGCTTTTATGTGGGGTTTGAGCTGCCTGCTGAATTTCAAGAGGGGAAGAACTTTAAAGCGATTTATATTAGTAAAGCCAGAAAAAGTAAGTTGGATGATCGGGTGTTTGGTGCTGGCTGCAATAAATATTTTGACATCACTGTGAAGTTTTTAGAAATGATGAAGACGGAAGGGATTAAAGCCAATACAACTCGTCAACGTCATGTAACATTATTAGCGGGGCATTATATTTTCTCTGTGATAAAGGACAATCGCATCCATGTAACTCAGGTGACCATCACAGATAGTCAGAATAAAAACTTACTTTGCGAGGCGCTATGATGGAAAAGAAAACTGTGCGCGAATTGAAAGACAAAGACGCTGTGGACAGCCTTTTTCTAGTAAAAGAAAAAAACGTCAACGTCGGAAAAAACGGCCGCCCCTTTATGAGTCTTGTGTTTGGTGATCAGACCGGCTCTATCGATGGTCGGGTGTGGGACCGGGTGGAAGAATTAAGCCAGGAATTTGAAGTCAGCGATATCCTCCGGGTTAAAGGTCAAATTCAAATTTTTCAAAATCGCAAGCAACTCATTGTTCATCGGCTAGAGAAACCGGATCAGAGTGCTTTAAATGTTGAAGATTTCATTCCCACTTCCGGAAAGAATACGGATGACATGTTTATGGAACTCTTGGTGTTGGTACGCTCCATGAAGAATGATCATCTTCGCTTATTGACCCTGGATGTGATTGAGGACGCGGAGATCAAGTCTTTGTTTCTGAAAGCTCCCGCCGCTAAAACAATTCACCATGCCTGGCGCGGTGGCCTGCTTGAACACATTTTATCGATTTCAAAAATTTTGGATTTTCTGGCCTCTCATTATGATTCTTTGAATAGAGATTTATTAATCTTCGGAGCCATTTTTCATGATATTGGGAAAATTTGGGAGCTGTCTTATGAAGGATCCTTGGGTTATACCGATAAGGGTCGTCTGCTGGGGCATATGCTTTTGGCCTGTGAGTTAGTCGAAAAAAAGGCTTCGCGAATTCTCGGATTTAATGAAGAACTCAAAGATATGTGTAAGCACATAATTCTTAGTCATCATGGCAAGCTTGAATACGGCTCTTCGAAACGGCCCAAATTCATGGAGGCAATACTCGTTGCAATGGTGGATGATTTGGATAGTAAAATGAATACGATTCAGACTTTTATTGAGTCCGAAAGAAATGTCAGTGATAAATGGTCTCGCTATCACGATCTTTTTGACCGCTACTTTATGTTGGATAATTTAAAAGAACGCTATTGAGGCAGCATGCTAGGCAAAGTAAAAGAGCTTCTTCAGACTTATAAGACTTACGATCCAGCGGCAAAATCTTTATTGGAGATTGGGCTGCTTTATCCAGGGCCTAAAGCTCTTTTTTATCATCGCTGCGCTCATTGGTTTTATCGCCGTCATTTTTATTTTATGGCTCGTGCCATTGCGGAGTTTTCTCGTGCCACTACGGGCATTGAAATTCACCCAGGCGCTACCGTTGGACGGCGCCTGGTGATAGATCATGGGATGGGTGTGGTAATTGGCGAAACTGCGGTGATTGGTGACAACTGTATCATCTTTCATGGTGTGACTTTAGGCGGAATTAAATTCGATCCGGTAAAGAGGCATCCCACCGTGGGTAATAATGTCATGATTGGCACCGGCGCCAAAGTATTGGGGCCTATTACCTTGGGTGATGGCTGTCGTATCGGCGCCAATGCGGTTGTGACTAAGGATGTGGCTGCGGGGTCGATAATTGTGGGGCCTGCTTCTTCTGTTCTTGAGAAAAGGTAGACTCGGCAATCAGAATTCTCAGACCGACTTTATTTACTGATTTAATTTTTCCCGTGAACTTCGATATTTTCTTTTTCAAATTGTACAATTGAGTATCCAAGCGCCCTGACCTTGAATGGCCAGGGCCCCACACCTTTGCATAAATCTCCGATCGGGAGACCACCTGCCGGGGATTGCTGACTAAACAGTAGAGTATCTTATATTCAAGTTGAGTGAGGGGGGCTGGTTCGCCATTAATAGTCACTGTCTGAGATCGGGGGAAGAGGATGAGATTACCGATATGAATGCTTTCATCTTCGGCAATGCGGCGCCGATTTTTAATGTGAAGAAGACACTTCTTAACGAGATCATGACTCTCAAAAGGACGGTTTATAAAGTCGGCTGCCCCTATTTCAAAAGCATTCAGGCGATGATCGTAGGACTTCGTATCTGCGATAAAAATAGCAGGAACAAGCCCGTAATTGGTTAACTCGCTAATTTTTTTATAAAGTAAGATGCCGGTCATATCTGAAATCGAATAATCCACAATCAACAGATCAAAATTTTGATGATCAAGACCTTCGAAGATTGTTAAATCGGTCAGGCTAGCGGAGTGAGCTTTAAGGGGGTGATAAATGTCTGTAAGAAGCTGTGTCTTTCCATGTAAAAATAATATTTTATAATCTTTGAGTTTCATACTAGATGTCATATAAATCACCATTGTTTATATCTATATAAATACCTCTTTGTTTCATTCCTATCAAGTGGATTGATTGCGCGGGGCGTAGGTTTGCGGTCATTAAGGTGGCTGCACTCATCGACTTAGAGGATCGTCTAGGAAATTCTTCTTATCTAGAAATGACTACAAAAATCACGTTTTTATTCAAACACTAAAAGAGCGAAATTAAAGGAGTTCTCTTTTGAAAAAACAAATTATGTCCGCAGCCTTAGGTTTGATGCCTCTTTTTGCATGGGCCGAATTCACGCCTTATGCTTCGATTCTAGTGGGTATTGAAAATGGAAAAAGTTTTAATCAGGGAACCGTTTCAGATAATAACGGGCAACTGCAGAGTGCCACGTTGATTGAAGATTACGGCAGCTTCTTTGGCGTTCGGGGGCATGAGAATCTTGACCCGAATCTGCGTTTGATTTGGCAAATTGAGCAATATGTGACGGTAGACAATAGTGGCTTTGGCGCGGACAAAAATACTTTAGCGAACAAAGACAGTTACCTAGGTATTTTAGGGAACTTCGGTTCTGTTCGAATCGGAAGACTTTCGACAATTCCAAAAAATGACATGGAATACGTGGATCCTTGGGAGTATGACGGAAAAAGTGTTAATGGCCTGGCGATGTTCGCGCGGTTGGACAATCGATTGAATAATACGCTTAAGTATGAGAGCCCTGGATATTTTGGAGCGAAGTTAATCATGCTTTACTCTCCGGATGAGGTAAAGGATGTTAACGGCAAAGCGAAGGATGTTTTCAATGCGGCCCTCCTTTACAAAGACGCCACCTATTTCGCAGCTTATAGTTACTATATTAAAAATAATGTCCACAATGGTGAAGATCCTGATGTTTGGAATCGCATTGAGGCCGGTGTGGATCAACAAATATGGATGTTGTCGTTGGGCTTCCAAAAGGTGAATGGCTATAGCCGGAGTTTGGCTTACAACCCCTCCGCCTATGAGGCACAAAAAAGTGTGCTACTGACTGGAGCGGAGTCCATTCAAGGTACAGAATATTCAGCGACCCTGAACTATACTTTCCAAGAAAAATTGACCTATCGTCTGAGCTACGCTCAAGGCATAGATATGGAAATAAATGGCGTGGGAGTTGATGACACAGGCTACAAGCACATGGTCTTCGGTGCAAATTACCGTTTGTCTAGTAAATCAAAAGCCTTCATCGATTACGGCCAAGTGAATTGGAACGGCAACTATTTCGGAACGGGCACTCGCATTACGGAAAACAATTTAGCCTTGGGCTTGACCTTGGATATTTAAAGATCTCTTGGCATCTGCTTACGAGTGCCTCGCACTATTTTCTCCAAGAGCTCGGCATTGGATCTTAAATTTGTAGACTGGGAGGATAATTCTTCCGCCGTCGCTGCGGCTTCCTCGGAGACTGAGGCATTCTGTTGAGTGACCTGATCCAATTGAGTCATGGCCTTGCCGATTTGGCTGATGCCATGACTTTGCTCTTCACTCGCACTGGCGATTTCATTATTTAATTCGGCGACTTTTCTTACGGCCCCGACGATTTCGGAAAGAACCAGGCCTCCTTGATTGGCTTGGTGATTTCCTTTCTCTATCCGCTCAGAACTTTTCTTAAGAAGTTCTGAAATATCTTTTGCGGCAGCAGCACTTTTTTGAGCTAGACTTCTGACCGCATCGGCGACGACTGCAAAGCCTTTTCCTTGCTCTCCGGCTCTTGCCGCTTCCACCGCGGCGTTGAGGGCCAAAAGATTGGTTTGAAATGCGATATCATCGATAATGGTGGTGATTTCTTCGATGCGTTTTGAATCAGTCGAAATATTCTGAATGGATTCAATAAGAGCATGAACTTCTCGTTCCCCTTTTTCCGCACTTTCTCGAGCTGCAGAGGCGAGGATCGCGGATTGTTTTGAGTTATCCGTATTCAGGCGGACCATGGAAGTCAGTTCTTTCACGGTCGAAACAGTCTCTTCTAAAGACACCGCTTGTTGGGTCGAAGATTCAGACAAAGATTGTGAGGAATCGGCGATTTTCTGGGAGGTTGAGTTTATTTGCCCTCCGGACTCATTTAAGAATCCACTGAGTTTTTGTAACTCTTGAATTGGACCTCTAATAGTGAAGGCTGCCAATAGAAGAGCCAGCAGGGCGCCCACACCAATGAAAATACCAAGATAAGTACTTGAAGAGATCACGCCGGCCTGAGCTTGTGCCGCTTTAATGGCGGCTAAGTCCGATGATATGGCAAAGACCCCATGCAGTTTTCCCTCTTTCCAATTTTCCATTTGATAACCCAGAAGATCTTTGCCATTTCCCCACGGGCTTTTAGCGGGATCACCGTGGCAGACAAAACATCCCTTGGATTCGGTCAATCTTACAGGACGGTAAACGGTCACTTTTTGATCATTGTCTTCAACCCACTCTTTGAGATCGGGTGTGCTTTCAAATTTTTTAAACACTTCCATTTCTCTCAGAGTCGCTAAATTTTCTTTTCGGCGTGGTTCATTGGAAAAAACGCGAAATGTATAGTTTTCGGTTTCAGAACCTTCGGCGCCTATTTTCATGGCCGCATAAATAGGAACTTGCTGGAGAATGATTTTTTTTTCTTCGTCTAAAATTTGACTGGGATCTTTATACTTTTGCGTGATTTTTTCGATCAGGGGAGGCAACCCCCCTTGACTGGACACGTACTTCGCGGCGACGTCTAAGCGGGAATGGATCGTTCTCGCTTTTTCCATCAGTCCTTTATGAAGTTCTTTATTATTAAAATGAATGGAAATTATCAGGGAGATCCCACCACATATAAAACATGTCATAAAGACAGTAAGTAATATTTTAATGCGAATTCCAAAGTGGTCTATCCAAAGCATAAGTTCCCCTGCGAGATTCTATTCGGTTTAATTTTGTGTTTTGCAAAGAGGATGGCTGAAAATTGACTGATATTTTACAAAGTATAGAAATAAATATTAATAAATTTATATTGAGACAAAGAGTCCTGTTTATAATTTTGTCGCCCGACCTTTGGCCACGGCGGGTGCTGACAAGGGGTCTTCTGGCCACGAATGCTTTGGATAACGAGTGCGCAGTTCTTTGCGAATTTCAGGGTAACCATTTTGCCAAAAGCTCTTCAGGTCACTGGTTATTTGCATGGGTCGATAATTAGGGCCTAAGAGTTGCATGGTCAGGGCTTGGACTCCGCCCAACAGTTTGGGAGTCTCCGTCCAACCAAAGATTTCTTGAATCCTTACTTCCATAAAAGGATCGCGATTGGCAGGATACTGAACCCGTAAAAAGTTTCCGCTGGGAACCTGTAATTTTGCGGGCACTTCTGATTTTAAAAACTGCGCCACCTCAGAACTCAAAAGACTTTCAAAGAAGTAAACCAGATCTTTATGGGCTACAGTTTTAAAATCTTTTTCACCGCTGGACGCCATGCCAAAGGCTTCGTATTTTTGCTCCTCAGAGAAAATATTTTTTTCACCAGCGAGCTCCACCATGCGAACCAGTTTTTCGCGGAGTGAATCTTTGCTGAGCTTCTCGCGAGTCTCCATCAGATAAGCGAGGCGCTCCAGCCACTGAGCCAGAGCTTCATTTTCTTTTAGGACCCATTCCCACTCCCGAGTAAGGATCTGGGGTAAATGCTCGCTGACTTCCTTGGCCTGGGCGATGGAGACACTTCCTTCCTCTAAAGGAAGATCGCGGAAATACTTTTCTTCGCGGGAATAAAACTGTCCCTTATCACGATCAAAAGAGAGATCTTTTTTCAGTTCTATTTCGTGGCCGAGTTCTTTAAACAGAAAGTCTTTGTTAAAGCCGGCGGCTAAGCTGACCAGGGTCTCCGCTCCTTGCGAGGTCTCCACTCCATCCAGAGCCAAGAAAAACTCACTTTCTTTCACTAGACTTTCAGGAGAAATGCGCACGCCACGGCCTCCGATCATTCGTGCCCTATCGCTTCCGAGACTTCGCCGTCGACATAAACGATCAGTGAAAGACCTCAGCAAAAGTCTTTGCAGCGCCAAGGACAGATCAAGACTTCGTGAGTGTGAGTGTGATTGTATCGGTGCATTTTTCACGTAAGAAAGAATTTGTTTTGCCGCCTGATCGACCGTTTGTAAGCCTTGGGGATGGGTGTGGCGGGGAGCTCGGCCAGAGCGAAATTGCTGCAAAATATCCAGACGCAACAAAAGGTCGCTTTCATAGCGATCGGCGAGGTAGTTTTCCGTAGAGCTTTCTGTTTTTTGCTTGACCATAAAATCACGCTCTTGCACAAGAGAGGCCACATCGGCACCGAGACGAGGAACTTTCATTTCCACCGCCAACAGCATGAGCTTTGCCAAGCGAGGAGGCAGGGGCCATTGTAAAATTTGGCGGCCCAGAGCGGTGATCTGGTTTTTTTGATCAAGAGCTCCTAGGTTTTGCAGATTTTCGCTGGATTTTTTTAAAGACAAGGCCGCGGGTTTTTCAAACCAAGTGAAAGAATCAAAATCGCTGACACCTTGAGCGGCTAAAAACAATAAACTCTCACTCAGCTCAGCGCGGAAGATTTCCGGAACGTCATGGCCTGGCATCGAGCCCTCATCGTGCTTATTCCACAGACGATAGCAAACGCCCGGAAACTGGCGCGCCGATCGCCCCGCGCGCTGTTGTGCCGAGGCCTTGCTGATGCGGCCCATCTCCAGACGAGAAAATCCTGTGCGCAGGTCAAATTTCATATTCTTCGCCAGGCCGCTGTCGATCACGCAGGAGACGCCATCGATGGTCACGGAAGATTCAGCGATATTGGTGGAAAGCAAAATCTTTCGGTGAGGTCCTTTTTGCAGTGCTTTTCTTTGCGCTTCTAAGGCCAAACTTCCATGCAAGGGGACCAGATCAATCTGTTTTTCCTGGGCCCAAGTCTCCAGTTGCCGAAAGGCCCGGTCAATTTCTCCGACCCCCGGTAAAAAAACCAAGATGTCTTCAGAGGTACTCCGCTCGGCTTCTTTTACATGAGCCACCAGATTTTCAAAAAACGCTGGAGATGTTTGCAGGAGCTGCGAGTTTTTCTGATATTTTATTTCCAGAGGAAAAAGCTTTCCTGGAACCTCCAAGATAGGAGCTTCGCTCAAATATTGTGAAATTTTAGGTGAATCCAAAGTGGCCGACATCACGACCAACTTCAAAGGGCTCCCCAACTCTTGCAGCTCGCGCAAAAGCCCCAGGGCCAAGTCCACATGCAGAGAGCGTTCATGAAACTCATCGAGGATCACATACTCCACGCCTTGAAGCTCTGGATCCTGCGCCAATTTTCGCGAGAGTAAGGCCTCGGTGAGAAAAGTTAATTTTGTGTTGGCCGAGGTTTTGTTCGCAAAGCGGACTTGATAGCCCACGTCCTCGCCCAAAGTCCAAGCTTGCTCTTCAGCCACACGATGAGCGGCCGCAATCGCTGCCATTCGCCGAGGTTCCAGGACTAAAGTTTTGCCCTTTCCATGCTTGGCTAAAAACGCGGGAAGGCGAGTGGTTTTACCAGCTCCCGGTGCTGCGGTGATCACCAGATTTGGATGCGTCTCCAGCGACTTCAGGGCCTGCGCCAGGAAATCATCAATCGGGAGAGCGAGAGGTGGAGAGATCGGCCGAGAACTCAATAGTTCGATCCTTCACCATAAAGCAGAATCATAAACTCCGCTTTTTCAAAGGGGAGCTGCTTAGCCAGAGAATCGGCGGTGCCCTCAAGGAGGGTCTCATCGGTTTGGGTCAAATTCAATGCCAATAACAAACGACGTTTTGGAAAGAACTCCTGCAGATCACTTAAAGTCTTTTTTAGGCGATAGGGCGTGTCCATCAATATCAGAGGGCGTTTTTCTTTTTGAATATCCTGCAGAGCTTTTTTACGGGCTTCATTTTCCGCCGGCAAAAATCCACGAAAGATAAACTGATCAATGCGCTCGCCACTGAGCGAGAGCAGCCCCATCAGCGCCGAAGCCCCCAGCACGGATTTGACCTGGATCTTTTTTTGGCGGCAGAGCTTAACCAAATGCGCTCCTGGATCACAAAATCCTGGAGTGCCACAGTCAGAGACCAGCGCTGCCTGTTTGTGCGTGCAGATTTCCGCCAGGGCTTTTACTTCCTCTGTGGTGGTATGTTCATTGAGCAGCTCATAGGTTTTCCCAGAGATTCCGTGGGCACGCAAAAGTTTGCTGGCTTCCTTCGTGCTTTCACAAATAATAACTTCCGCCGATTTTAAGATCTCCAGAGCGCGGAGGGAAATCTCGCTGACGTCGCCGATGGGGGTGGCTACCACATACAACATTATTTTTTCCTCTGCTTGGTGAAGAGAAAGTCCATAATTTTGGGGATATCCTCTGGAGGCAAGGCTTTCCCGGCATGGGTGCTTTCAAAAAAGACCACGCTGACTGCGGGGAGACGCTGGCGGAGATGATGAATGTTTACCGGCTCGTTTTCAAAAAACCACATCTTGGCATATTGATCTTGCGGTAAGCCCGCAAACCAATCCGTTTTAAATTCCGCATCATCCAGGCTTTTGTGAGGCTTAAGCACCAAGCGCGTTTGGCGCTCATCCAGAGGAAAACCCACCTGTTTGAGGGTCTGCACCGACCCTGGGCCCATGCGCTGGATATCCCTTCCGGTGAGGTAAACCACTTCCGCACCTCGCTTGACCACGGCATTGACGTAGTCTACGGCTCCCTCATAGGGCAGGTCGTGGTGAAGGTAATCATTGGAAAAAAAGCGTTGGTACCAGTATTTATGGAGGGCATCTTGAAACTCGGGATGGTGTCCATCCAGCCCCGCTCTTTCCAGAGCGTTCTTAAAACCCCAATCGTTTCCCTGCGTGCGAATATTTTTAAGTATTTGAACTTGCTTAGGAAAATTTACTTTATGGACTGGGTCTGCGGCAAAATCCATGAGAATTTTTTCCACTCGCGGGGAGACGTTAAACAAGGTTGAGTCGATGTCAAAAACGACCAAGCTGCGCAGGCCTTGATTTTGAAATTCTTCAATCTTAACAAGAATCTGATGAAGTAGATGGCTGGATTGCGTCATGTTCTGAAATCTACCTTTGGAAGTTCTTTAAAGGCAAAGACTTTTCTTGGCCCCGGAGCGAATTCTTGTTACTTTCTCGCGACTAAAAATAAGGAGATGGAAGTATGAAAAAGGGTCTTCGTTTGTTGGTTGTTTTAACCAGCGCAGTGATTTTAGCGGCGTGTACCGGCAAAAAAGCTGAACTAGGCACAGCCGAGAATCCCATTAAAATTCACTTTGTTCCCTCTGTGGATGCCAAAGTGATCGAAGATGGTTCCAAACTTTTCAAAGCATTTCTCGAAAAAAATACGCCTTATAAATATGAAATCTCCATGCCGCAGTCCTTCGTCGCCGTTGTCGAGGCCTTTGGTACTAAAAGGGCTGACGTTGCTGCTATCAATACTTTCGGTTACGTTTTAGCCCATGATAAATATGGAGCTGAAGCTCGCATGACAGTGATTCGTCACGGCTTTTCAACTTATCAATCTCAGTTTATTGCCAAAGCGGATGGTCCGATCAAGAGTATCGCCGATCTTGCGGGCAAAAAAGTTGCATTCGTGGATCCTTCTTCAACTTCGGGCTACCTTCTCCCTTTAAAAACCTTGAAAACAAAAAAAATCGAACCTAAAGAGACTGTTTTTGCCATGAAACATGACTCTGTGGTTTCCATGATCTATCAAGGTCAAGTGGATGGAGGAGCGACATTTTACTCTCCGCCGTCGAAAGATGAAAAAGGCAACGAGCAGTTGGAAGATGCACGCCGTTTGGTCCTGACTCAGTACCCGGATGTGGAAAAGAAAATTAAGATCCTCGAACTTTCAGAGCCCATTCCGAATGATCCCATCATTTTTAGAAAAGACATGCCTGAAGAAATAAAAGCAAAAGTCGTTGATGCGATTTTCGCCTTTGTCTCCACACCAGAGGGCAAAGATGCCTTTAACAAAATTTACGGCGTGACTGAGTTCAAAAAATCAACAGATGCGGACTATGAACCCGTTCGTAAAATGCTCAATGAACTCGGTAAAAACGCCGCTGATTTAATGAAGAAATAATTGCCGTTTTGTTGAAGGAGAACATATGTCTCAGCCCATTCTCTCGATCAAGAATTTAGTCAAAACCTATCCCAATGGAGTGCAAGCTCTGAAGGGAGTCAGCTTTGACGTTAAAAGAGGGGAATTTTTGGTCGTCATTGGACTGAGTGGCTCAGGAAAGTCCACGCTCCTTCGTTGTGTAAACCGTCTCCATGATCCTACCTCGGGTCAAATCGTCTTTGAAGGAAAGGATATTGCCCAGGTTCAAGGCGAAGAAGTTCGCAGTTTGCGCAAACATATCGGGATGATCTTTCAACACTTCAATTTGATCCCTCGCCATAGTGTTCTGAGCAATGTTTTAATGGGACGTCTTGGAGCCATGGGATCTTTCCAAAGCATCTTTGGCTTCTTTTCGGATGAGGATAAAGCCAAAGCGTTGAAGTATTTAAAATTGGTGGGTATTGCCGATAAAGCAAAAATCCGAGCGGATCAATTATCTGGAGGACAGCAACAGCGTGTGGCGATCGCCCGGGCTTTAGCGCAAGGTCCTTCTATCCTATTAGCCGACGAGCCTGTGGCCAGCTTAGATCCCGCCACCTGTCATACAGTGATGGATTATCTTAAAAAGGTGAATACTGAGCTGGGTATCACCGTCGTTTGTAATCTGCATTTTTTAAGTTTGGTTCGTCAGTATGCAACTCGGGTTATCGCCCTCAAAGGCGGCGAAATTGTATTTGAAGGTAAACCAAGCGATATCACGGAAGAATGGTTCCAGAAGATCTATGGCCAGGGCTCTAAAGAAGTTCATATCAACTAAGGGTGAGATAAATGAAAAGCTACGTATTCCGCAGGACTTTCTTCGACAGTTTTATTTTTGCCTACTTTGCCATGATTCTTTTGGTGGTAGCAGCGCAACCCACTCCTGAACAAATGCTCAACCTTGGCCAGAATTTTTTAATGTTTGTGATTGCAATGGTCATAGGCGCGGCTTTGAGTGCGGGTTTGAATAAATCTAAAAACTCTTCAGCTCATACCTTGGGTGAATCTCTTTTTGAACCCGCTTATAAAAAAGCCGAAAAAGCGGAGCGTTTCTGGTATAAAACTTTTGCTGGCTGGCAACTGGTTATCTTCTTAGGAGTGACTTTTATCGTGGGTTTGAAGTCGACCAAATTTTCCGTCACGGAACTTTTGAATGAAGACGGCTTTGCCGGTGCCCTTCGTCTGTTTAAGGGACTCTTCAATCCTAATTTTGAAATCTTACCCAAAGCGGTTTTGAATATTATCGAAACTGTTTTTATGGCTTTCATGGCAACGACCTTGGCGATTCCAGTGGCCTTTGTTTTGAGTTTCTTTTGTGCAAAGAATATCATGAAAAGTCCGAAGGCTTATGCGGTCTATATGCTCCTGCGCACTTTACTTAATTTTACTCGCGCTATTGAAGCCTTGATTTGGGCCATTATCTTTTCAGTATGGGTGGGAATTGGGCCTTTCGCGGGAATGCTGGCTTTGTTGATTCATTCCATCGCTTCTTTGACCAAACAATATTCTGAAATGGTTGAAACGGTGAGTGAGGGGCCTATTGAAGGAATTCAATCCACTGGAGCGACCAAGTTTCAAACCGTGTGGTTTGCTATTGTTCCTCAGGTGATCCTTCCTTATATTTCCTTTACTGTGTATCGTTGGGATATCAATGTGCGTATGGCGACGATCATTGGTCTGGTCGGGGGGGGCGGTATTGGAACAATGCTTATCCAGTATCAAGGCCAAGCGATGTGGCCTGAAGTGGGTTGCATCATACTCGTCATTGCGATTGTGGTTTGGGGAATGGATCAAGCTTCCGCAGTGATTCGTGAATCTTTGAAATAAGAAAGTCTAAGGTCTTATGGCAAATATTGGCATCTACAAACTGCTTATTCGAGAAACTCATCTAGACACCTATGGCCATGTGAATAACGCCGTTTATCTGACAATGTTTGAAGAGGCTCGCTGGGAAGCGATTACGGCCCGAGGCTATGATTTCGAGAAGGTTCATCAGTCAGGTCAGGGTCCGGTTATTTTAGAAGCGAATTTGAAATTCATGAAAGAGCTTCGCCTGCGCGAAGAAATCACCATCACCACGGAACTCGTCGACTATCCAAGCAAAATAGGACATCTGAAGCAACAGATGATCAAAGCGGACGGAAGTATCGCCTGTGAGGCCCTGTTTACCTTTGGCCTCTTTGATATGAAGACCCGTAAAATGATCGAAGCCACTCCAGACTGGAAAAAGGCTGTTGGCCTTGAAGCTTAATTGGGACGTTATTTTTTGAGACTTGTCCTTTGATTATATCCAAATAACGTATTTTTTATCCTTTGATTATATCCAAAAAAGATCTATAATCAAAGGATGTATAGGACTATAAATAATCAGCTTCTCAATTGGAAACAAAGTAAAAAAAGGAAGCCTCTGCTTCTGAGGGGCGCGCGGCAGGTCGGGAAAACCTGGGTCGTTCGTCAATTAGGACAGACTTTTGATTCCTATGTGGAAGTAAATTTAGAAAAACAACCAGAGCTAGATCAGTTATTTAAAGAAAACTTTGGTAAACCGAAACTTTTAGTTAAGCAATTGAACCTCCTTTTAAATGTGAGAATTGAACCGGGCAAAACTTTATTATTTTTTGATGAAATCCAGGAAAATAAAAATGCGCTTATATCTTTGCGCTATTTTTACGAAGAAATGCCCAACCTGCACGTAATTGCGGCGGGATCTCTCATTGAGTTTGCTTTAAAAGAAATAAGCTTTCCGGTGGGCAGAATCCAATTTCACTATATGTTTCCCCTTAATTTTGCGGAGTATTTAATAGCTCTTGGCAGGTCAGACTTATTAGCTGAAATTCAGCAACTGCCCAGTGTTAAAATATCCGATGGAGTCCATGAGAAAATTAATGAAGAATTAAAAACATATTTATTTATCGGGGGAATGCCAGAGGTTGTACAATCTTATCTCGATCAAAGGGATATGCGATTGTGCTCTCAAATTCAAAATGATTTAATAAATAATTTTAGGCAAGATTTTAACAAGTATGCAAGTCGCTCTAGAGTTCCACACCTAAGGCTGGTTTTT
>DATBTE010000089.1:0-8417 GCA_036559425.1 Pseudobdellovibrionaceae bacterium
CCCGGCAAGAGCCAGTGCACTTGCGGGTTCACGATTTACGTAAACACCGATGAAATATCCCCAGACAAAAGTGGTTGCATAGAACGGATACACGATCGAGATCTTGCCACCGGCCTGATAAGCTTTAACGAATAACAGCATTACCAAACCAAACGAGAGAATACCCAACTGGAGGTTGTAGTTTTTCCAGAGAGGAACCGTCTTTAAGACCTGGCCTCCTCTTTGATAAAAGAATTGTCCGACAGCTCCTAAGAACGCGGCTACGAGATTCAAAATAATAGGAAGTCCTTGTCCGTTCATGGGATCACCTGAAAAAGAGCATGCAATGTTAAAAGAAACACAGGTCCTGTAAAGATGAGGCTATCAATTCGATCCAGCACGCCACCATGACCTGGAATTAAATCACTAAAGTCCTTGGACCCGGTGGATCGCTTGACTGCAGAAAAGAATAAATCGCCGAGTATTCCGCTTAAACTGATGGCGATCCCCAGGACAACAGCTTTTCCCAGGGATATTTCAAGGAGGTTGATCAACAAGACACAACCCAAGAGGGTGGTTCCGATAATGCCGCTGATAAAGCCGGCCTCTGTCTTGTTTGGGCTCAGATGTGGAACGATCTTATTCTTACCGAGAAACTTTCCGCCGATAAATTGAAATACATCGTTTAAACTTGTAAGAATAATCAAAATCAATAAGGCGGCGACGCCGGCTCCTGACTTATGCCAAATCTGATCCCCCAAAAAGGCCACTTGCGAAATACTACTGAGAGAAGCAACTAAGGTGAATATTCCAAATCCAGCAGCAATGTTCAGTGGAATTGCTTCTCGATTTTTATTTTGCAGCAACAGCACGGTGGTAATGAATAATTGGAAAATAATTGCGAACATATAAGCGAATGCCGTTCCATGAGAGGAAAGCAGCAAGAGATAAAAAGCAATAGTACCAAGCGTATAGAAAATACGAACAGTTTTTTTGGTGGAAGTACAAAGTTGAGAAATGACTAGATACTCTTTCACGCTGTAGAGGCTGAGTCCAAGAAATAAGGTCCATATTCCCCAAGACCCCAACAGAGAGGACAGAGCAATGGTCGTAAAAATCATCCACCAACCTTTGATGATAGTGAAAACTTTCGTTAACAATTCGTTTCTTGGGAGTTTTTGCTTCGCCAAAAAGACGCCAACTGTGGCCAAAGTCAATAGCCCAAAAATCGCGGTTAATATTTGCTGAACAGAATTCATATAATACCTCGGATGAGTTTTACGAAGTCTGCAAATTATATTCCCGGAGAGAGGGAGGCTCTAAGCCGCTTGGATGGGGCTCATTGGAATTCTGGCAATAGTCAGATGGCTGATGAGTGTACAAAGATAGAATTTTTACAATTTACTTAGGGCTTACAAGGATCGGCAGTTGTTTGCTCTAAGAATTCAGCCGGACAAGCTTTATATGTTTCCACGATGGTATATTGATTTTTAACATCATCAAAACAAAGTTTCACTTGGTCATAGCTATCAGGAGAAAGAGAAATTCCCATCGCCTTTTTCTCGTCATGAACTCCGGAGCAGGCTCCAGGGCCGCCATGAATTTCAGAGCCTTCTCTTGTCCCAAGGCTGATTTCAGAGAAGTTGTGATCTTGCGATACTGTTAGACTGGCTTTGCCATCGTATTGCCCCTTGCATACACTGAGGGACAGAGCTCGTCCTGTGGTGTTCTAAATGGTGGCGATATCTTCGACAGTCTTCTTACAAACTACGTCGCATCCGATGACTAAAAAAGATAAAGCTAAGCTTATGGTTGAAAGCAGCAATTTTGAAAGCATAGGGCACCTCACCTGCTCTTTTAAAGCAAGTGATGTGCCAATCAATTTATAGATATCTCAATTTGAGAAAATCCTTTTCCTTACTGAAGTGGTACTGCCTTGTTTTTGAGAGTCATCTCCAATTTATTTTATTGCCTGACAGAGAAGATGCTAAGGAGCAGAGACTCGACCAAAGGCAATGACTGTCATTTGCTATCTTAAGATCCATGACAAAGTTAAGTCCCAGCACAAGAATATGATTATGAAGAAATTAATCACGGTCGCAGTATTTGCTTTGCTTGCCAACGTACTTGTGCCGAGTGCAAGCGTGGCTTTTCATGAAAAGTTTATTTCAATTGGATTTAGCTATTACACCCAAGATTCTTTGAAGAGAATATCTAAAAACGAAACTGGGACAATCGGATTTTTAGGCGAAGCCAATTATCCTTTTAATCTAAAATATGACTACAAATTTGGTGCAGATTGGTTCGGCTAATATCTCGAACTTTGACCATACGGTTTTGAAGATTATTTTAGCCCATGAAATTGGGCATCTCTTAGGTTTGGGGCATTCTGCGAGCACGAAAGCTCTGATGTATTACGATGCTTCAGCGAAGACAAGTTTAAGTCTTTCACAAGATGATATAGATGGAATTAGTTACCTATATCCCAGCGATGAAATGAGCAGCGGTAAATACGGCGGCTGCGGTCTCGTGACAAATGTCTCTCCACCTAATTCAAACCATGAGATTTTAGTGTTGTTAGCTTTACTGTTGCCAGTGCTGCTAGCTTTGGGACTAAGGCAACTTTCAAACTTAGGCCTTACGAACAAACTCAGATTTTAAATTCATGGCGCCAATGCCATCAATTTTGCAGGAGATGTTATGGCCATCGTTCCCGTCAGTAAGACGAATATTTTTTACCTTAGTTCCGACTTTTACAACAGAAGAAGAACCCTTAATTTTTAGCTCTTTAATAACTGTCACAGAGTCTCCCTCATTGAGAATATTGCCGTTGGCATCGCGAATTGCATCATCAACCGGTGCGTCTTCCTCGACTGCGGCAGCATGGAGGCTCCATTCTTGGGAGCACTCAGGGCAAATCCATAAACTTCCGTCAGCATAAGTATTTTCAGAGCCGCATTTTGGGCATTTAGGTTCGGTGTTCACAAACTATCTCCTGGTTAGAGATCGGGATATATCATAAATTCGTGTCACCGGCAAAGTGAACTTATGGGCGTAAGTTAATACGCCCATTTTTTGAACCTGTTTTAACCTATTCTTCTTTTACAATAGAGGCATCAACGGGATTAAAGTAAATTTCTACCTTTTTACCTTCTTTGTTCGTACCATAAATCTCATAACAAGATCCTGGTTGTTTGAATTTAGAGATCTTGTAGCCTTGATCTTCCATTTTCTTTTTGAAGTCCGCCTCCTTCATCCATTTATCTTTAGGTTGTTCTGTGCAGTTCTTCTTTGCGTAGGCTGAAAATCCAACTAAAGATACGAGGCTTGCAAGGATCAAATGTTTCATGAGTGGTCTCCTTTTAGTGCTATGGGTTAATTCCCATACTCAACAAAAGTATCTCCTTAAAGTAGATTGGCAAATGGATTGAATGGCCTAAACCATCAATTTCACTAGACATAGGACATTTGTCCTATGGACGGACAAGGGTTTAATATCGATAGTGTAGTTGAGGCGCACAAAGTTATTTACTTAGATTGGAGCACACATATGAGACAGGGACTTATATACGATTTGCCTACTAGATTATTTCACTGGCTTTTTTCGGGTCTTTTTTTGACGGCCTTCATTATCGCTAAAACGGTTGACGATGAGTCTTCCTTTTTTTCTTATCATATGCTGGCAGGACTGACCTTGGGCTTCGTGGTTATTCTTCGAATTGCTTGGGGAATCTTTGGGACACAGCATGCCCGATTTTCGAACTTTGCGTTAAACCCTTCGGATTTAATTAGCTATTTTAAAGGAATTTTATCAGGCGACAAAAGACGATGGGCAGGACACAATCCTGCTTCGAGTTGGGCAGCTATAGTAATGATGGTATTGGCCCTAGGCCTGGGTCTGACGGGTTATCTTATGACTTCAGGTCCAAATAAAGAAACTTTTGAGGATGTTCATGAGCTTTTCGCCAACGCCTTTATTGTCGTTGCAATACTCCATGTCGCTGGCATCGCTCTGCATACGATTCGCCATCAAGAGATGATTGGGTTAAGTATGATTAATGGCAAAAAATCTAATATCACTGCGGAGCAAGCGATCCCTTCGTCAAGACCAGGAGTAGGAATTTTATTTATTGGACTGGCCGTCGTTTTTGGAACTTATATTTTTAAAAATTACGACAGCCAAACCAGAAATCTTCAAGCCTTCGGCACGACTCTTCACTTAGGAGAGACCAAAGGGGGTGGAGATCACGATGGAGATGATGAGTAGTTCCAAGGAGTTTTTAAAAATGCGGGGTGTATTTTGAATTCAAGAGAAAGAGGGGTCATAGCGGCAGTTCTTACCATCATAACTATTATGGTAGGCTTTGATTTAGTGACGGATGCACGTGAGGGAGCGCTCGGATGGCATGTCCTTGTTGAAGGTATTATCGGAGGTGTAGCTCTTTTTGGGGTCTTCTATATCATTCGCGGATCCATGGAGCTTAAACATCGCCTCGAAAAAGAAATCAAAGATTTTTCAGACTTTAGAAAAGAAGCGGATGCTTGGAGAGCTGAATCACGAAAGTATATTGATGGTCTCTCCTTAGCTATTGACCAACAACTGACTAAATGGAAATTATCGAGTGCAGAGAAGGAAGTGGCCTTCTTATTATTGAAGGGCCTGAGTTTAAAGGAGGTGGCCGAAATTCGCAACACCACTGAGAAAACAGCGCGAGCGCAATCAATGGCAATCTATGCAAAAGCAGGTCTTGCAGGACGGTCGGAGTTAGCTGCATTTTTCTTAGAGGATCTACTTGTGCCTGACCGTGGTTAAATCGATCAAACAATTTACTGATTCTGTGCTGGATGAAAGTTTCGGGATACCTGGAAATTAATGATGATCGCTTTTTAACGATGGAATCTTCTCGAACAATCTAGACCTTGCTTTAAACCGCCACATTCTGCGGCTTGCCTCTCCTCTTTGATCAAATTAAAATGTGACGATTAAGATAGGTTCTAATTCCAGTAGCTTATTACTTTTATAAAGAGGAATGAAATGACTTCCACTCTAATCCTCCGTGAACTGAATCCAAACGATGAGCCCGCTTTTCTCCGGAGTTATAGAACCTAAAATATTAAGGAGTTTTTATGCAAAAAATTAATCCCTGCCTTTGGTTTGATAATCAGGCTGAAGAGGCCGCGAAGTTTTATACTTCTATTTTTGAAAGTTCTAAAATCGGTAAAGTATCTCATTATGGAGAGGCCGCCGCGGAAGCTTCGGGACAAGCAAAGGGTTCGGTCATGACTTTGGAATTCGAACTGGAGGGCGGGAAATTTTTAGCCCTTAATGGGGAACCTAACTTCAAGTTCACTCCCGCTGTATCATTCTTTGTCTGGTGTGAAACTGAGAGCGAGATTGATGCCTTATGGGGAAAGCTCTTTGCAGGCGGATCCGCTATCTGGGAATTGAAAAAATATCCATGGGCCGAAAAGTACGGATGGTGTGTGGATAAATATGGGGTTTCATGGCAGCTGATGCTTGCCGAAGAAAAACGGAAAATCGCACCAGCTTTGTTGTTTGTAAATAAGCTTTATGGAAAAGGCGAAGACGCTATTAATTTTTATCTTTCTGTATTTGAGAATTCTAAAATAAAAAATATTCATCGCGATCCAAATACCAATGCAGTGATGCATGCTCTCTTTCTACTAGAAGGACAGGAATTCGTATTGATGGAGGGAGAAGGATCACATGAGCACGTTATCACTCCGGCGATTTCTTTTATGGTTAACTGCAAAACCCAGGAGGAAGTCGATCGATATTGGGAAAAGCTCTCTCACGGCGGGACCACCAATCAGTGCGGATGGCTGACCGATCAATTCGGCGTTTCTTGGCAAATTGTTCCTACTTTCTTGGTGGAAATGTGGAGCGATCTTCCACCTGAAAAATCCGAGAAAGTCATGAAAGCGATGCTTAAAATGCAAAAGCTGGATATTGCAGTATTAACGAAAGCGAGTTTGTGACCGTCTTTTGATTTTTGTCATACTGACTGAAAGGAGCAGCCATCTGATGAAAAAAAGTCCTGCGGGCTCCTTCCTGTTTGCGACAGGAATTGAAAATAGTTATCCAACAATTTCAAATGGTCGCAAGCGTGTAGATCAGATGGAAAAGTCCCTTCATTACAAGAAATGGTCTGAGGACTTCGATCTTGTAGAAGACCTAGGTATTTCATATTTAAGATACGGCCCGCCAATTCACAAGACTTGGCTGGGAATTGGCATTTACGACTGGGAGTTTACTGACCTCGTTTACAAAAACCTTGCTGATCGTGATATTGTTCCAATCACGGATCTCTGCCACTTCGGACTTCCAGATTGGTTGGGCAATTTTCAGAATCCCGATTTTCCTAAGTTATTTGCGGACTATGCTGGAGACTTTGCCACACGTTTTCCTTGGGTCCAACTTTATACTCCTATCAATGAAATGTTTATTTGCGCGAAGTTTTCAGCTTATCTAGGATGGTGGAATGAACAGGAAAAGAGCGATCGCAGTTTTGTGACGGCATTAAAGCATATTGTGAAGGCCAACGTGCTGGCGATGCAAGCGATACTCAAAGTTCGGCACGACGCCATTTTTATTCAAAGTGAATCTACTGAGTATTTTCATGCAGAGAATCCAAGCGCGATCAAGCCGGCTGAAATCATGAATGCCCAAAGATTTTTATCGCTTGATCTGAATTATGGTCGTCGCGTGGATTCTGAAATGTACGAATATTTGATGGATAATGGAATGACCCGAAATGAATACCATTCTTTTCTGGGATTAGGTTTGAAGCATAACTGTATTATGGGCAATGATTATTACATCACGAATGAACATAGAGTGTCGGCTAATGGAAAAACGCAGGCTTCAGGCGAAGTCTTTGGCTATGATGAAATCACTGTTCAATATTATAATCGCTATCTCCTTCCGGTGATGCATACGGAAACAAATTTAAATGAAGGTCCTAACGGAAACGAAGCCGTCAATTGGCTATGGAAACAGTGGGCAAATGTGCTTCATGTGCGTAACAAAGGTATTCCCATGGTTGGCTTCACCTGGTATTCGCTGACGGATCAAGTGGATTGGGACACGGCTCTTTGCGAAGACAATGGGCGAGTCAATCCTTTGGGGCTTTTTAACCTCGATCGAAAGATCCGACCCGTCGGTCGGGCTTACAAAGAATTGATAAACTCGTGGAGGCTGGTGTTGCCGACCCAGAGCGTGTGCCTCAAGGTGCCCATTGTCCCTCCCTGCGCTTACCTCAAAGGATGGGTAAATTATCAAGCACGCGATGAACAGGTGAACCAATACGATGGAACCTCCGCGCCAGCGAATAGAAGTTGAGGGGGCTCTAGTTGAAGGAAAAGTGAAAGGGATTCGAGTCAACGCCGTGTTTGCGAATCGACGGAAGCCGAATCGCTGGATTTTAGTGCGCAGGAAACTTACTTGCAAAGAGTGTTATTTTAAAGGATCGGCTGAGTTGACAACAAAAATGAAAATTATATGATAAATACAAATATGATTACTAATCATCGTATGAAAACTGCCGGAGGCAATCATGGCAAGAGTGAGTACTTATTTAAACTTTCCTCGACAAACAGAGGAAGCCTTTAGATTTTATCAATCTATTTTTGGAGGCGAATTCAACGGTGGCATTCATCGCTTCGGTGATATCCCTCCCCACGAAGGGGCTCCAACTATTTCTGAAGCTGATAAAAAACTAGTGATGCATATCGAGCTCCCGATTTTAGGAGGCCATATTCTTATGGCAACGGATGCGCCTGAATCTATGGGATTTAAGGTCAGTGCTGGAAATAATATTTATATTAATCTCGAGCCTGATACTCGGTTGGAAACAGAAAAGTTATTTGCAGCATTGTCTTCCGGCGGGAAAATTGAAATGCACTTGCAAGATATGTTTTGGGGAGCTTATTTTGGTTCATGTGTTGATAAGTTTGGAATTCACTGGATGTTTAATTGCGTAAGTAAAAGCTAATTATCCTAACAATGAATGAGAAAAATCATGAACTTGAATGAAAAACCGGATACTATTTTTGGCCCGTATCTCATTATGTCTTTATTGAAAAAATCGGACCTTTTCAAGAGACCGCACAGAATGCCTGGCAAAGCTTGCATCAGAAAGTTTCAGAAATTTCTGAACAAAATAAAATTTCTGGATACATGAGCCTTTATAAAATTGAACCTCAGATGATTTATCGTGCCGGAGTTGTGGTAGAATCCAAACCAGAAAAACTTCTGGAGGGGTTCCAATATACCCAGTTTTCCGGCGGAAAGTATTTACGGTTTATTTTGAAGGGGCTTATGCGAATCTGCCAGAAGCGTGCGGAAGAGTTTTTGAAATAGTTCATCAAACGCAAGTTCAAATTCGCGAGGATTTTTTATTGAAAATTATGTCAAC
>DATBTE010000090.1:0-14580 GCA_036559425.1 Pseudobdellovibrionaceae bacterium
GGCATCGGCTCGGCTAAAACGTCGAAGGCCGAGGCCGCCCACTATGCGATGGTGAATGGTCCACTCTTAAACCGGCTATGGTGGACCACATGGGACCGGTAAACCGGAGAAAATGGCCCCTTTTTAAACCGGCGCTTCCACTGTTAGAGCAGAAACTACTGAGGCACTTCGAATTCAAGGCGAAATATTGATTCCCGCAGGGGCAACCCTGCTTGGCACTGGCCAATCAACTGAAGAACGCCTGATGATTCGATTCACCCAAGTCGTTTTCAAAGATGGCAGCTTCGAAAATATCCAAGCTCAAGCTGCGGATGCTGAAGACAAAATAGTTGGTCTTCGCGGATCACGAGTTGGAAAGTATGCAATGAAATATGCGACTGCCGTTGGACTGAATTTTGTTGGAGGAATGGCTGAGGGTCTTCAAGATCGCGAAGTCGTCGGCCAACAGGTCGTGACAAAACCCAACACCAAGAATGCTCTTCTCAATGGGGCAAGCAAAGCCACTCTTGAAATGGCAAATGAGACGATGACCGATCTTAAAAATTCGGCTCCGATAATTCAAATTCCAGCAAGCCAAGAAATTTTCATTATTTTCGAAAACGGCCAATAAGTATCTAAATGCAAAAACAAAATGATCTCCATGAGCGTATTCAAACGACGCTCAAAAATGCTGCACTACTTCTTGAGCCAATCAAAGAACTAATTCGTGGGATCGAGACTAACACCATTCCCTGGCACATCTGTGCAGGCTGGATGGTAGGCTCGGTGCTGGTATTATTTTTTAAAATTGATCTGTTTGCTATCTCTCATACACGCTTCAGTGGCCTGTACCCTTACCATCCCATTTTATACAAGATTTATGCGTTTTCTTTATCGACCATGGCGTTTTGGCTATGGGCATGGGGCGAGGTCAAAAAGAAAAAAGATAAGCTCAAGACTCTCACCAACGCATTTAAAAATGCGGGGCTTGAGTCAAAAATTGGACGCCTTCCTAATCTCATTTCAGACTATCCACTCGATCCAATGACTCGAAAAATGCGGCTTACTAATGCTGGCTTTCCAGTCTCAAGCTTCCGCGCTCAATCAAAATACATTGAATCAGAATTGGGAATCTTCATCGACGAGATCAAAGAAAATCGTGAAAAGCGCGCAGTTGACGTCATCTACTCACACTATCCCATGGCTGAAGAAGTTTTGTACTCTCAAGGATCAACTTCGCACTCCTATGAATTTTTAGTCGGTCAAACCAGGGCGCACACAATCACTGCGAGTCTCCGAGATACTCCGCATCTCCTGGTGGCCGGACAAACTGGTGGCGGTAAATCGACATTCCTCCGGCAAGTTATTGTGCATTTATATATTCATGAAAAGGCTTGCAAGTTTTTACTCATCGACCTTAAGGGCGGTCTTGAGTTTTCGATGTTTGAAAATCGAAAGCAATTTGTTGTGGTTCCCCATGTTTTGGCAGCCGTAGAGCAGCTGCAACACATCAACACTTTGCTCGATGAACGAATGGTTTTTCTAAAAGAGAACCAATGCAAAGACATCGATAGCTACTTCAAGAAAGACAAGAAGAGTGAAAAACCTATCAACCTATCTCGACAAATTGTTGTCGTCGATGAGGCCGCCGAAATGTTCCTGGCAGGTCATCATGCAAAATCCACCGAAGTTCAAGCAGCTCGTGCAATTTTGAGTCGAGTTGCAAGACAAGGTCGCGCAGTTGGTGTCCACATAATTGTTGCAACCCAACGTCCAGACAGCCGCTCACTTGATCCGCAAGTGAAGGCCAATCTCACAGGTGTGATCTGCTTTCAAATGATGAACGATGCATCAAGCATTGCGGTGCTTGGCAATGGACGGGCTACAGATCTTCCAAAAATTCCAGGCCGCGCCATCTGGAAGAATGGCATTGAAATGATTGAGGTTCAAACTCCGTTTTTATCTGTCGAAGAGGCTGAACGTCTGCTTGGTGAGCCAGATGATTTACCCAAAGAAAAACCAAAAAATAGTCAAGAGACTGCAAAGCAAGGTGTAAGCGTCGTTGATGCCGATCAAAAACTTGATCCGTCCCTTACCGAATAGCTTGCTCCGTTAAAAGGTAACTCAATGAAAACCAAAAAACGTTGTGAAATCACGAACCGCGACTACAAAATGCTGAGATTCCTATGGAAGTGGAAAGCGGTTTCAACTCACGCCCTAGCTCGAAAGTTTTTCCCAGGAGTTCAATCTTTCTCGGCCTACCGACGACTCTTGCATTTAGAGTCTGACGGATATATCGGATCATACGTTGTCGATGGTCGATTCCATGAAGCTTGGATACTAAAGGAAAAAGGATTCAAATACATTCTCCCACACCTCGGAGACCTTCATTCGCAAGGCTACAAGTCAGCGAACTATCCCCATGATTTTTTAGCAACAGCACTTCATCTCGGTGAATGGCTAACGCATCAGCCAGAAAACACTCAAACCTACAGTGAACAGCAGCTTCGATGTTATCCTGTAGATCTATGGCCATCCTGGGTGCCACGTTCAACACTTCATAGACCTGATGGCTACTCGGCTTATCAGTCCAATGAAAAGCGAGTTGTCATTGCGTTTGAAGCCGAGCTATCGCTCAAAGGCAAGAAACGCTACGAGAGTGCGGTCACTTTCTATGACAATCAACCAGCCATTCATTACGTTTTCTGGTTGGTTGATTCAAAGAATACATTGAATGCAGTTCGACGCAATTTTGAAAAACTTCAGGTGCGTGATTGGTCGAAGCACCAGTTCATTCTTCTCTCAGACTTTATGCAAAATGGTTGGATGGCTCTGTTTATCGAGGGAAAATTTAAAGGCCAAAGCCCTGGCTATTTTTTGAATCACAATCCCGCCACAATGTCGTCTCAATCCTATCTCAGCTGTGACACCCTGGCACTTCTCGATTCCCGCAGAAGACCAATCAATTCAAGATCCTGTCCCAACTGGCAAGCCGCCTCAAAAGTCTGACATAATCAAGCGGTCTAAAGTCCGCTTACCCCCATACCCCCTTCAATACCCATCTCATCCCCAAAGCCCACCTCCTACAATTTCAAATTCACTCGCTCAAAAATTAAAAAACCCAAAACCTTAAATATATAAAGAAAGGATGTGTCTGTATGGAGACTAAAGAACTGGCTGCGATTCTCGTGCTGCCCTTGATATTGAATGCGTGTTCGACTGCGCCGAAATCAATTTTGATGGGAGCAGTTGTTGGAGGTACTGCTGGGGCAGGATTGGGGCAAGCACAATCGCAGAACTCCGGCGGCACTGCTGTTGGCGCTCTTGTCGGTGCGGGTCTTGGCTCACTCATTGGCTACTTGGCGTTTACTGACAAACAAAAAAAAGATGCCAACGCGAACGCCAGCGCCAAGAAGGAAAGCCCTGAAGAACTGATGCCATTTTTAACCCGACCAAAAATTCGGTCTTACATTGTGCCCGATACGATCGAGGGCAATAAATATATCAAATCTCATCGAGTCTTCATTCTCGAAGATCCAGGCTCATGGTCGAAAGACTGAGCGCCATTTAGTACTCCCACTATTTCAAGAGCCACGAAGTCCCTCTTTACAAAGGACTGCCCGTGAATTTTCAAACTCACCTCGGTGACTCCCTAGAAATTTTAAAAACGATTCCCTCAAACTCTGTTGATTCGCTTGTGACTGATCCTCCTGCTGGCATTGGCCTTCTTGGCCTTGATTGGGACAAAGACAAAGGCGGTAGGCGCGAATGGGTCGCATGGCTCACACAGATTATGACCGAATGCCATCGCATTCTAAAACCTGGTGCTCACGGATTTGTCTGGGCCATCCCCAGAACTTCGCACTGGACAGGAGCCGCGCTAGAGGATGCTGGCTTTCAAGTGAAAGACATCATCACCCATATCTTTGGGAGCGGCTTTCCTAAAAGTGTCGCGATCGACAAAGCAATCGATCGAGCAAAATACACCAGCACTGATGAGCTATTCAAGGTGACTGACTGGATCAGAGCCCGACGCGATGAACTTGGACTCACCAATAAACAGCTTGATGAAATCGCAGGGGTCAAGGGTGGCGCTTGTCATTGGACTGCTAAACTCCCGCATGGCCAACCACATATCCCAACAAAAGAACGATGGGAAAAATTGGAAGCAGTCCTGGGTCCCGCGCCTGATTGGGTCAACTCTATGATCAAACCCTCACACGAACTCGGCGAGAACTGGTCTAAGCGTGCTGTCGTCGGACACTATAAAAAAGATGCTGGCGGAATCGGTGGCGTCGCCTTCAAAAGCACTCACCATACAATGACCGAGCCTATTTCAGATGTTTCAAAGCCATGGCAAGGATGGGGCACAGCCCTAAAACCCGCAAGTGAGCATTGGATTCTAATTCAAAAACCAATTTCTGAACACAATATCGCAGCTAATGTTTTGAAGCACGGAGTTGGTGGCATCAACATTGACCAATCACGCATTCCAATCCAAGGAAAGATTCCGTCAACTACCAATCTTGATTTTCGTGACGGAGGATTTCTCTGGGATGCCGGAACCCGCAGTCAGAGTTCCGTTTACCACCAACACCCTAATGGTCGATTCCCAGCCAATGTCATTGTGACCAGATCAAATGACATCGATTGTCCCGCTCGAATTATGAATGATCAAAGCGAACGCGAAGTTGACGTCGCGCCATACTTCAAGAACTTCAAACCCGAAGTGCCTTTTCTTTACTGCAAAAAACCAGGCAAAGATGAGCGCGACGTCTTCAACACTCATCCGACCGTGAAACCGCTGCGCCTCATGCGGTATTTGTGCAAGATGGCAACGCCATCCAACGGCACAGTCCTGGACCCCTTCATGGGCTCTGGGACCACAGGGGTGGCTGCTCTGTTTGAGAAATTTAATTTCGTCGGTATCGAGCGCGACGAAACCTACCACCAAATTGCAAGCAAAAGACTAAAAGGGGTCAAACCATGAGTGAAAATGAAAAAACTGAAAGTTTTCGGCCCAAGCTTGAACATGTAGCGCTGTCAGCAGCGTCTGTTCAAAAAATCAATGCGTGGCTTGAGCAAGCGAGCGCCAAGAAAAAGGGAGTTAAAATCTCTCGCAAAGACTTCATCAACTGGCTGATTGAAAAATCACCCGACAACTTGAGCGGTAGCGACTTGTCAGCACTGATTGATCGCTTCTATGACGAGGCAAAGTTTCTTCGCCATCTGCTGCGCGAAGTGAATCAGGCCAAAGCAGAAGGGAAGCCGAAGACTGGGTTTGAACTAGTTGTTAAGGCTAAACGGACAGATACAAAACAAGAAGTTGAAAGAATCGAGGCCTCAACTCTTGTGCTCGATACCAATGACCAATAGGCCGATATTTTATCCTGATACAAATTCTAAAAAAGCAATTTTTTGTAACAAAATCTGCACATTCGCGAAAAACCCTGGCAATTATCGCAGAAAAATTCCGTCCAAATAATTTTATTTTTTCTGTTCCTAATGGTGCTGACAATAATCAGCACCATTTTAGAAAATATTTTTCTCGGCCAAAACGCAGCATTACTTGAGGCTCGGAGCAGTCATTCTCAATTCGCAGTCGGCGGAAGAAGACTTGGTTGCAGGATCACCTTGGCTCCAGGCTCGAATTTTTGTGCTGTTATCTTTTCTAGAATATGCCCCTGTGTACTCAAGTACCCAATTGCGATTGGTAAGATAGCTGTGTACTTGGGCCGAAAAGTCAGTTTTGCCGATGAATAAATCTCGTATCGCGATTCCTGGAACAAATGCGGAGGTGCGCTCATACTGGAAATAGTTTTTGAAAGTAACAAAATAAATGCCGAGACCTGACTTTCCGTTACGTGATTCATTGATCGCATATAACTCAAATCTTTCAGTCATTGGATCTTTGGTGCCACACCACCATGAGCCTGGAGCATTCCACATCGGTTTAAAGATCGGCTCCGGAAGCTGCCGCGCAAATGTCAGTCCCACGATGTATCGAGTTTCATCAGACATTAATTCACCTTGAAGTCGTCTACCCCGATAAATTCCTTCATGTAAGATGAGCGCCGCTTGGTCCTGAATCGTTAAGCGATCCCAGTAATAGCGGTCACGGTAGAGAACTCCATCGTCGGCATAAAGGGCAATTTGCACAAAGGAACAGCCGCTTGGCAGATTTGGCAAAGTTGCATCGGGCGTGAACGGAAGTCGAGTGCCTGGTGCAATATCTGAAAACTTATCGATCACTTCTTGCTTATAGAAATTGAAAATAAGTTCTTTGTAAGAGGCATTATTTTGGTCGAATCCTGTCTCTGACTGGTAGTAACCAAGGGCCAATGCGTGGTGTGCGACGTTTGCATCAAGGTCATTTTGACTGGTCGGTATTGGCAGATGATGTATCGTCTCAGCCTCGTAAAGGTCGAGGACACGAACCTGAGTTCCACAGAGCACACCTTTACCGCCGCCGCCTTCCATGCCTCCATGCGCCACTGCATATTGGCATGCTGATAGTACTAAGAACACCACAAGTTGTAAGAAGTTATTGGTATGCATACTTAATTCCCTCCCGTTTTTTTATCTTTGTCACTTTGATAGTTTCGGAGGTATGCAGCAGAAAAAATAGATTTTGTTAATCTAATGAACTAAGATAAAGTTGACCTATGAGTAAAGAATCTACGGCCCTTCTCTTTAAAACCATCGATTTTCGAACTTATGTTCAGGCCTGGGTGAGCGCACGTCCTCGGGGAGAATACCGTAGAATTTCAGAAGCATTGGCTATGCATACGACTCTTGTCAGTCAAGTGTTCAACGGCAAAAAATGCTTAACGGAAGAACAAGCCGCCAATCTTTGCTCCTACATGGGGTTGAACTCATTGGAGAGAGACTATTTTTTGAAGCTTGTTCAAATTGAGCGTGCCGGATCTTCTCATTTGAAGGACATATTCCTAGGTCATCTGAAACAAATACGAAAACAGGCGCAAGAAATAAAAAACCGCGTTCCAGAGTCAAAAGAACTCAGTGAACAAGATCGAGCCCTTTTCTATTCAAGTTGGCAATACAGCCTTATTCGCCTTCTCACCACTTTAAAGGGGCTTCAAACTGCCGAAGAAATTTCGGGCCGTCTAGATCTGTCTCTTTCGCGCGTACAAGAGATCCTCTCGTTTTTAGTTTCACGTGGCTTATGCATCTACCGCGACGGACTCTATTCAAGAACGAACCAAAATACTCATGTGGAAGCTCATTCACCGCTCTCGATTCGACACCATCAGAACTGGAGAACTAAAGCCTTGGCTATGCTAGAAACTTCATCGATCGAAAATCTAAGTTTCACGGCTCCGGTTACTATTGCGAAAAAGGATGTCGCTAAAGTTAAAGAAATACTATTAGAGACGATTTCTCAAATTTCAAAAGTGGTTGAGGACTCTCCATCGGAAGAGGTGGTTTATTTGGGAATTGATTGGCTTAAAATTTAAGCTTACTTGGCCGCTTCGGATAGATGAAAATTCTGCTTTGCTCGATAAGGCTTACTTTTATCTTCGGACTGACGGAACTTCAGATGTCAGTACGTCTAAATTCAAATGTATTAATAAAGTGCGAAAATCATTTGTTTGATGGCCTGGACTGGATGTTTTCACTACTCGACTGGCCTACTGAAATGATTGATCTGGGATTAAAATATTTAGATTCGGGAGGTCCTATGAAAATATTTTGGTGCCTAGTGGCTTCATTCGTTTCCATATCTGTTTTTGCTAAATCTTCAAAAGAATGTCAGGAATTAAAATCTGAACAGATTAGACTTGCCCTTACTGGAGCAAACTTAGCAAATTTGAATTCAACTCATACGCCAGAAGGTGGCCCCTATCGCCCTTACATAGTTAAATCGTGTTCAAACGGTGGCTGCGATGTAAAAAGAGATGACAGGGCTCCGCTAATGAAATACCTGCCTGACCATCCCGACGCTGACAGAAATGGGTATGTTGCATTTCCGAATATCGATCAAAAAAGCGAATACGCGACTTTCAATATGACGGCTATGAAATTAAAACTTCTCGCATTAGGAAAAACTTGTGGAGCTAAGGTAATTATCGACAACGCATCTTCTTCGTTTGCCCTTCGCTATCAGGGCAAGGGATCAGAAGCTAAAGAAGATATTTTCAATCTGAATAGTCAACATCAGGTCATTTCTTGGATGCGGCAGGATTTTAACGGTGCGTCCAACACATCAAACTTTAGGGCGGACGCAGAAGTCGTTTTTTACCGCTGATTTCAGCATACAAAACCCTGGTATTCGGATCGAAGCCTATCAAAAAAA
Source organism: Pseudobdellovibrionaceae bacterium (assembly GCA_036559425.1). Lineage (GTDB taxonomy): Bacteria > Bdellovibrionota > Bdellovibrionia > Bdellovibrionales > Bdellovibrionaceae > JACMRP01. The sequence goes on from DATBTE010000090.1 coordinate 8,297, forward strand.
TTCGGCTTAGTTAAAATCCCATGTGCACCTGCACATAGCCCTTTTTATATTCGATTTCACATCAAGAGCCTCGACTCCCCAGCACACGGAGTTATTCTATGGCCAAGCCAATTGCCGTTGATACCCACGGGCGAATTTGCAATGGATGCGGAGCTTTCAAATCTTGGGAGAGTTTCGACAAAAAAAGTGACGGTCTGAATGGTCGACATAGCCAATGCAAAAAATGCGTCGGGAAATTCAAACGCAAATGGTGGAAGAAAAAGAATACGAGGAAGCGAGTAAACCCAACGGTCCTAGAATTTTCGAAATCTGATATCACCGAAACTTTTGTGCCCTTCAACAGTCACGAAAAAACAGAGCTCGAAAAAATCTTACGCTCGATGGTGCTTGATTGCTTCTGTTCTAAAAACGGAGGTCATAAACGATGAGCCAAAATCTGCAAATAACACCCAAACTTAAAATCGGCTGGGCGCTGATGCGAGTCTCGACAAAGCAACAAGCCGAAGTTCAGCATGGCTCTCTGGAGCAGCAACGCCACATGCTTGAGCGCTGGTCACTTCAACAAAGCGAAGGCTCAAACAGCCGTTATGAAATTACTCGATTTTTTGAAGAAGATATCAGCGGTCGCGGTAAGGCCATTCATAAACGTATGGCATTGATGGAAATTGAACGTGCCATCGAAACCAAATCCATTGATTTTGTGGTGTTTGAAAAAGTGGACCGTCTGGCTCGAGACATTATCTACAACTTAGGCCTTGTTAAAAAAGCTCAGGAAAATGGAGTTGAGGTCCATGAGTTTGAATCAGGTCAAATTGATCTTCGAGATCGCGGAAGCCGACTTGGTTTCAACATCAAAAATTTGCTTGCGGAAGAATACAGTCTCGATCTGGAAGAAAAGATCACAAAAAAGCAGCGCGAAGCCAGAATCAATAACGGCAAAGATACTTCGACCGTTGCCGTTTTGGGGCTTGATCCCCATCCTGCAAAGCGCGGTATGTACGTCATCAACAAAAAAGAACAAGAAATAGTCCTAGACATATTCAAAAAGTTTATTGAAGTCGGGAGTTTGAAATCCGTCGCCGAATATTGCAAAGAACGCCACTACGTCACTAAAAGCCGGATGACCAAAGAAAAGTCTGACAAAGAAGGCAACATTATCCCACCACAAAAAGTTGGTGGCGATCCCATCGATTCGGCCTACCTCCGAAATATCTTCACCAATCCAAAAATCAGAGGTTTTGCCTACTTCAAAGATTCTTGGAACCAGTTTCCGAAAATGCAAGATACAGAGGGCATGGTCCGGTGGGAGTATCCCCATGGTTCTGTTGTTCCACTTGATATTTTTGATGAAGCCCAAGCAGTGCTTGAGAAGAATGCAAAATTTAATTGCCGATTGAGAGGTCCGGTCTATTACCTAAGCAGCATTCTCTACTATGAAGACGGCTCAAAATTTAGCGGAGCCGGTGCCCATGGTCGAAATACTGAGTACCAGTATTATCACTGCCCGAAGAAAAGTTTTCGAATCAGAAAAGACAAGATAGAAAATTTCATCATCAACCGAGTAAAGCATTACTTGGCAAACTCTGACATCCTGAAAAAAATGATTGATGATACGAACGCTATGACAAATATGGGAGTTCCGATTTTAGCAGAACAGGTTTTAAACCTGCGAAAACGTTTGACCGAAAACAAGAAAGTCATCGATGGGTTTTCAAGTTTTGTCAGACAATCCGCCCTGACAAACCCAAGCCAGCTTGATTCAGTGATCCGAACAATCACAGCTGAGAGAGACAAAGCCGAGACCGAGACAATGTTGTTGGAGCGAGAGCTTGCTAACAAAGAAAACCAACTCCGCGAATTAAAATCTGAGAATCAAGAAAAAGGAATGCGAGAACATCTCGAAGAACTTCTGGAAAATTTTGACAACCAGGAGGACAAAAAAAAACGGGATATCATCCAACTCATCATTCAGAAAGCCATCGTCCATAAAGACAACAAACTCGAAATCTGGATTCGACGAGATATAGGAAGCAAAGCCTCGAAAAACCTTACGGGCTGTGCCTCCCAGCCAGATTTTGGACATGAGTGTGCCTCCTACCAACCGCCGGTTGGCATGGAACGAAGGGGTGATTTAATTTTTTCAAATTCTGGGGATTCAATCATCGGGTCTGAGGATTCTGAAGTCTCTGGGGTCTTTACCGCTTCCTCTAATCTGTCACGCTCTGAGGAAAGCGGTTCGTCTGAACTAAAAATGGCGGGGTGGACGGGAATACAACCCTAGGCTTACGCAAGCAGTCGAAATGACTAAAATAATATTTATTAACAAGAGCTTACCGGAAACTCCTAAAGGAACTGAAGTGAACCAAAATGCGCGAAAATAGCCTCTCCTGTCCCGCTGCGGGACAGCTACGGGACGCTTTGCGGGACAGCCGCTAGCGGAACCAATCGCTCCCCGCCAACTTGTTTTCAAAGAGAAAACCAAAGGAGGCTCATGGGATTTATTCGCTTTTATTCAGCTATTATTAGGATTGGCATAGGGCTCGCCCTTCTCGGGCAGCTCAAGTTTTGTACTACTACCATGATGGGGCTCGCCGCTGAGAGTTCCCAACGTGGAATTATTTCTTATTCAAAATTCTCAAGACTACTTACCAAATAACATGGCGCTCCCCGTTCATCCGGGGGCCGCTAATTCCTATGGAGTTAAATTATGGAAACAGCACTCTCAATTCACATGCCAGAACAAAAACGCTCAGTCCAAATGCGGGCCTTACTTCTCATCCTTGAGGCAGATTCTAATCTGTTGAAATCCGTCGAAACCTTTATCAATTTTGATACTGAAACAATTTACTGGCAGCAAATTTTAAAAATACCTTTTGGTTCCGGCCACCGAGCCGCCATCACGTGGGCTTATGGAATTTGGACAGACGAAGTACGTCCAAACTCCAATTGCTTCGACGCAGCTCTTAGTATGACTCCCAACTTACAGGCTGGGGTTCTCAAAGCGTTGGCCCTTCGATGGGGGCTTAGCCAATAACGAGTTTTTAAACCCTCTAAATCACGCCAGTCTCGCGACTGGAATTTTAGGAGAAACCATGTCTACTCAACAAACCAAACTTTCACCCCAGATGTGCGCGGTTCTGCGAATCATCACAGCGGATCAATTTCTCAGCGATGCCGTCTTTCGATTTATCAATATTCAAAATGACAGCATCGAATGGGAGTTAATTTTCAGTCTGGATCTTGATCTAGGCCACCGGGCCGCGATTGAGTTCGCGAATATGGTTTGGAATGATCGACTCAAACCGGACAGTCAACTGTTTGAGGATGCTCTCAGCATGAGCCCGGAACTTCAGCGGGCGTGTCTCAAGGCCCTCGGCATGCGCTGGGAGCTCTGACACCGGACCATTCACAAGTCTTTTCAAACAATTCCACAAACTTGCCCGAGGCGAACACTTTCCTCGGGCTTTTTATTTTAAATGAGGTTACAATATATGGAGACTTCTACTTCCCAACCAAAAAAACGCCGCACAGCACTTTATGCAAGAGTTTCAACCGGAAATCAAGCAACCGGCCTCGATGCACAGATCCGAGTTCTTAGAATTTTTTGTGAGCAAAATAACATCGCAGATTGCGAACTCCTCGCGGATGAAAATCAAAGTGGCACCAAGGCTTCTCGCCCCGCACTTGATCGAATGATGAAGGCTGTCGAAGAGGGGGAAATCGAAAACGTCATCGTTTTTGCATTCTCACGTTACGCTCGTTCTGTATCGCATATGCTTCGAGGCCTTGAGATTATGCGCAAAAATAAAACAAATTTTATTTCCTTGAGCGAAAAGTTAGATCTCAACACGAGTCTTGGAAATGTTGTTTTTGTAATCATTAGCGCAATTTCACAACTAGAAAGAGATTTAATCGCGGAGCGTGTTCGCAATGGATTGGCGGCGGCTCGCGCTAGGGGGGCCAAGATCGGAAGGGTCAGAAAAAGAAACGACGCCCTAATCCATTCGCTTTTAAAGGCCGGGCTCTCATTCCGCGAAATTGCCCGCATTGCAAAGTGTTCACACGGCTCTGTGTCTGCGTCGAAAAAAGAGTACCTCGTTTTAAAAGCACTCGAAGACAAACAGAAACAAGAAGAGAGTACGACAAAATTCGATGACAATCAAGGACTTTGCATGCCAGTAGCACTTCTTGAAGCGTCGCCGGATACCGATGCAAAAATCGCTGCCGCTAAGAATGTAGGAGAGCAAGAAAAGAGCTAAGGTAATAAAAATCGATTTGAGTCGCGAGGAGCTTCACTTGGTCTTATCGCACGCCTCACTGATCGGCAAGATTCAGTCGCACGAACAATGGCGGCGTCCTGGTCATGCCAGGTGAGGCAAATTTCTGGAGAACCGTGGGCTCAAAGAATATTGACAAACTCGTTGAAAAAATGAACTGCAAAGATACCGTAATTCAATTTCAGGATTATCAGTCATTTCGAAAATCTCAATCGCAGATAACAAAAATAGGGGCGACTCTCCACTAACACGGAGGTCGCCCTTTTTTTTGGTCACGTGTAAACAAAACGCGTGTCTTCTTGAAGGCGCCCCAGTATAGCGGTTTTTTCGCAGGTTTCATTAAAAAATACCCTCGACAGTTCCCTATGGGGATATCGTGGGGACAAGTAAAATGGGCAATCACTCAACGTTAGAAAAATCGTCCGCGACCAGCCCCAGGAACAAGAGATAAATGGCCAGAGAGTTTATTTTTCGGAAAAACCACCTCTATTTTTTTAAAATACTTTTAGTTGAATTATTACTAACATGGTCTCCCCAGCCATCTATTTCATTGTAGGTAACCTTAATATCGACGGTGTGATCAGGGTAAAGCGCGATGATTCTGCCACATTCGTGGCTTGACGTGCAGACATTGTCATTGACATTGAATCCATCGATCGAAGATGGTATTTTCGAAACTCTATTTATAGGTAGGTTAACCACCCGATCTCCCCAGCCGTCTAATTCGTGAAAGGTGAATTTCACGTCAACCGTTTGGTCGGGGTAAAGAGCAACAACCATTCCATGAAAATGTTTTTTAGTGACAATGAAGTCACCAATAGTGAATCCAGTATCTGCTTTCGAAAAATTTGCAGAAATTAACAGCGAAACGATTAGTATAAACTTCATAACGGCCCTTCTTTCCAAAAGAAATCAATGGGCTATTGCGCAAAACAAATACAGTCAACTACTTTTCTAGCGGTCACTTAATAAATGTCTATGGGCTTGATTGTGGTCAGCCTGACACATGCTTACTGGTCTGATGATTTTGATACTGAGAAGCCAGTTTCACATGGTCCTACCCAACATTATTCGCCAGGACGTCTAGATCGCGGGCATTAGTTTACAGATAGCTCAACTAGAAATTTTAAGGAGGGACCTGACCCATACGATTTTTGAAGCGTATGAACAATTGTCGACGTATTTCGAGCCAAGGCCGAAGCTTGGCCCGGTTCTTATTGCAGAGATTAATGACATCCAAATTTGCCGGGATATCTAGTGCAAAAATCGGCCATTTAATCCCTCTCATTTTCAGGTTCACAAATGAATTCTACCAGAAGATATAGATCCGCACCTTGGTCGTCTCTGATGTGGGCTTTGATTCGAGCGCTTACGGCGAAAGCACCATAGGTTTCAGTTAAATTGCTTCGGAAATGGAAATACTTCCACATGGGCCATTGGAATCTTTAAAATCAACGTAGTATTCAAAAAGGCCAGTTTTCGAATCCTTCTTTTGCAGGGGCGTGCCATCGATAATCACTTGATAACTTCTTTTTGTAAAATAACCGTCAACTGCTTTTATTCCAGGCTTAGTGTTTACTCCTGAAATTGAAAAATTTGGATGAGCTATGGTGAAGATAACTTGCACGGCAGATACTGCTAGATTTTGACAGGTCGTATCTCCGAGTGTTGATGATCCAGTTTCTTCTGCAAAAGCCTGATACGAAATTGATAGAAGGCTTAAAATCACGAATATTTTTTTCATAATGTCCTCATCTTTAAAAAATTATTTAATTATTTATATTTAAAATGCTTACCAGACCTATAAGGTCGTTATCTATGCCGGACTACTCGTTCTATTTTTTTTCTAAATATATTTTCTCCCTAAAATCATCATTGGCATAATTAATAGGAGTAACAGAAAGAATGGTTCCGCTCATGTCTCTTGATACTATCATGAGATAACTTGAACTATCGTAAGCAGAGGCCTTTGTTTGTAAACTGAATTTTGAGTTTAAATATTGGCCA
>DATBTE010000091.1:0-2204 GCA_036559425.1 Pseudobdellovibrionaceae bacterium
AATCACTATTTTATTAGTAAATGCCTGTTTTTCTGCATTGTATTTCAAAGTGCGAGTTACTGTACTTTCTCCCACTTGCGCAGTTCCCACGTAAGAACCTGCAGACTCTTCCTTGAACTCAAAATTTAAAGGAGTTTGCTCAGCTGCAAGCTTCATCTCAAATAAGGGAGCGTCCTCGGACTGCCCTAGTTTAATAGGATTTTTATCATAATCTACATACTGATTAAGGATCAGATTTTTTAAACCCATCCCCCGGCTACTGATTGTGAACGTAATATTTTGATCGTGATATTGATATTCTTTTTCCGGAATTTGAGGTGTCGGAGTCCTTTTCGTTTCAACCGTGGAGCTAACATTTTCCCCTGGAGTTGTAGTTACGCCAGGTGTACTCATTGTTGGAGTTGTCTCAACAGTTTTAACTTTATTATATTGAGGATATTTTTTCGTAAGATAAGATTGCCACCCAAACCACACCGCACCCACTAGAACAACGGCAAGAATAGTTTTGGGATCAAAGAAAGAACCTTTATTTTGTTCTTGCATCGGACACTCCTGAACACGAACAAGCAGGAACCGGATCAATCCCATAGGTTCCACCAGGTCGGCATTTTAAAATTCTTTTTGTAATAAGGTAGATTGCCGGGAAAAGGCTGTGAGATTTGATGGCTTTCACAGCATATTCAGAACAGCTTGGCGTAAAGCGACAGGCTCCACCCATGTGAGTGGTTCCAAAAGTTCTATAGGCTCCAACTAATAATAGAAGAAAGGCTTTAGGCAGATTTTCGAAGGGTCTCAAGACCCGCGTCCATTGCTTTCTTAAATTCCTCAAACTTGAGTCCCTTGTAAAAGCCCTGATCGATGGGTTTAAAGATAATGTTAATGGAAACGTCAATCGGTATCCCTGCTTGATTAGACTTTATAACTAAGTCCCTAAAGTATTCCCGGACCCAGCGTTTTAACTTATTGCGCACCACAGAACAACCAACTTTGCGGCTCGCAGTAACGCCATACTTTAAACCTTTTTGATCTACCTTCGAGTAGTTAAAAAGGAGCCATTTTGTGGGCCAGGTTCTTTTTCCAGTCTTTTTGAGAGAGAAAAATTCGGAACTTCGTTTAATTGCTGTGGATCTACTATTTTCCACCAGTAGAAACCGTTAAACGTTTCCTTCCTTTTGCGCGGCGACGAGAGATAACATCTTGTCCAGCTTTGGTAGCCATTCTTGCTCTGAAACCATGGGTGCTTTTACGACGACGATTGCTTGGTTGATATGTACGTTTCATTTTTCAACTCCTAGTGAAACACATTTTTGACGCTTTGGGACGTCTACCACTAAAAATAGGTGGATGCAGAATTAATCACAATGCAGCAATAAGGTCAACTGTTGAAAACATCGACAGGCCCTGCTAAAGCTTTTTTGGCGTTTCTGCTCTATATGTGAACACGCGCGTAGGTGGGCTTAGGCTCGAAAGTAGGGGTACGTCACGTGGATATCAATAATTCGTTTTGGGCTCACATTAAAACAAAAATGAAAAGCCGTAACATGAATAATAAATACCTGGAAACTTGGCTAGACCCAATTGAGTATCTTTCTACAGGTGGTACGTCAGAAAGGCCTCGTATTGTTCTTGGGGTTCCTAATGCTCTTCATCAGTACTATGTTACTCAAAATCTTCAGGATCAAATTTATACTGAAATTTCAGATAGTTATAAAAGTCCTTTCGAAGTCGAATTCGTTATTACGGGAAATAAGCCCCCTCTTCCTCCTGAAAATCCCTCTGCATTAGAGGAGGCCATTCACGCTAATGAACAAATTCAGTTGCGTCCAAATAGCTCCCCTTCCCAAAACATTCAGGGGCCTACTCACAAATCCACTTCAGATTTTTTGAATACAGAACTCACCTTTTCAACCTTTGTCGTTGGAAAAAATTCAGAATTTGCCCACGCTGCTTGTTTTAATGTGGCAAGGAACCCTGGCGCTGACGATTACAACCCGCTCTACATCTTCGGGCCAGTGGGAATGGGAAAAACACATCTTTTAAATGCCGCAGGAAACTATATTCGTGAACAATTTCCTCATCTTAAAATCACTTATATATCAGCAGAGCGTTTTCTTAATGAGTGCGTTGCTGCTCTGCGCCATTATCAAATGGACAAGTTCCGCCAAAAATACCGGGAAAATTCCGATATCTTATTAGTAGATGAT
>DATBTE010000092.1:0-1769 GCA_036559425.1 Pseudobdellovibrionaceae bacterium
TTTTTAAAAGACAAGCGATTAGAGGCAGGACTTTCTCAGGGGGCTGTTGCAAAGAAACTAGGCTATACTAGCCCGCAATTCATCAGTAACTGGGAACGCGGTCTCTCTCAACCACCTGTGGTGACTCTCCGTAAAATAGCTCAAATTTATAATATTTCACCAAACGATATGTTTGAAGTTATGCTGAAAGCGACGATTGACCAAGTCACCGCTGAACTCACTGAGAAGTTCTACAAACAAAAAGTGAAATAAAGATTAAATATTCAAGTTAATAATACTACTCTGACGCTTGAGCTATCATCGAGGACATAAGGATATGCAAATTGATGTCATTTTTCCAAATCAGAATCGTCACGTAAGGCATTTGCTCGGATTGTACATTAACCGTAAGCGAAATGAATTGGGTTTTTCTGCAAAAGAAATTGCATCTCAAGTAAATCTTAGTCCTCACGCATATCGCAGAATTGAAGTCGGAAAAGTGAAAATCAATTCCAGCCTCTTTGAAAAGATCCACTCTCTCTTGTTTTTAGAAATAGAGGACCTTGCGGAAATTCATAAGATTGCAAGTGTGAAGTACATTAACGATGTTTCTAAGGCCCTGCTTGAGAATTATCCGGCATGAAAAATAAACCGTCTCTCTCTACCAACAAATCAGACAGATTGCGGGAACTGATCCGCGAACTCGGTCTGCCTTTGCGAAAACTCCCGGATATTATCTCATTGAATCCCGAGGAGTGCTTAGCTTGGTGGTCAAACCAAGAAATCCATCTTAAAATCGGCTATACCCCCTTCAGCCGTTTGACGAGCTTGGTGGGGATTGGTGAAAATCAACTTTTTACGGGCGACTATGACCAAGATCTCGCACGCAAAAGGCTCATGGGGGACCATGGCTCCTTACCCACTCGATATCAGGAAAATCAAAACAGCTTTTTACGAACTTCTGCCCATATTATTCGCTATATTACACTTACCCGCGGTCAGTGGTTTGCAGATCAAATTCTTTATGCGCTTAACGTATCACCGCTTATATATGAAAATCCCGACCGCCACATCAATCTGACTTATTTTGCGGATCTCCTTGAACTCTTATCAAAGAAGGACTTTTCACAGGAAGAACTGGACACTTTATCAAGTATTATATTTCTAAGCCTGCAGCAGACAACTCTGGGTCAAAGCTTTAAAGCCTCTGAAAATTTCTTTGATATTTATACAACGCTCGCCAAGAATTTTGACTACTTCGATTCAACCTTCGAATATGAAAGTCATTTTGTTGGAAAAAAATATATCTTAAAGACCGTACTGCACTTAGATCAGCATTCGCAACTAAAGGAAAATCCACAAAGTCTAAGACGTCTCATGCGTTATCGTCAGATTTTGTTAGCCTGGTTTCCTTACCTGGGCGGAATGGCGCCCTTGTTTCCGAAAACTGAGATTCTGAGATTCTCCGATGTCCTTGAAGTACAGTACGAACTTGACCTAACACCCTCTTCTAAGCAGCCCGCACGGTTACTAGTGGTTTAGAGAATAGTTCAGCACAATAAGTTGGAAGGGAATCGGTGAACTCTTTGTTTGCCGAAGTTGGAAAGACTTCATAAGTCTCATTTATCAGCTCCTTATATTCGTCATACACCTTCGAGAAATGCTGCATATTAAAGTTCTCCACGAGCATCATCATATGTGGGGACTTCACTGCTGGATGTTCAAAAATCAGTCCCTTCGGAGAGGACCCGATGCTTTCCACCCAACGAGAAGCATTATAGCTTTCATTC
>DATBTE010000093.1:0-1678 GCA_036559425.1 Pseudobdellovibrionaceae bacterium
AGGGGGTGGAGAAAATTAAAATCCCAAACCAAAGAAGTGTTTTCATAGCCTTTGCATCGGCATTTGGTCGAGAAACTGAACCCTAAGCCCTAGGACTAAAGTAAAACCGGATCAAGGTCCGGTAAGAAGGTAATCTCTTTCTGGTTTGAACTATTATTTTCTTGATCTCAACGTTCATAACGTTTAGAGTTTAAACGTTATGAACGTTGAGGGTCGCAACCAATTATATTTACAAGGTAAATTTGATTCACCAGGGCTTTTTCCTAGTTTGGAAACGAGCCTTCAGCAGCCAGTGGTATTTGAGCTGGATTTTGGATTGAAGGAATTGCCAATAGAGCCCGGCCTTATCATTGTCCGTGGGCCTCGCCAGTTTGGTAAAAGTACATGGCTTGAGAAAGAGCTCAAGACGTCTTTGATTCAGTTTGGCGCTGGCAGCAGTTTTTATTTGAATGGCGACTTTTATCGTACTCATGAAGACCTCTACAATGCCATTTCTGATGTTCATGCTTTGTTTTCCAAGTCAGTCCCTGTGCGGCGTCTTTTTGTAGATGAAATCACGGCTATCAAAGATTGGGAAAAAGCGATTAAGAAGCTGTATGATGAAGGTACTACCAAAAGAACTTTGGTGATAACAACCGGATCACAAGCTGTAGGTTTACGTAGGGGCAGTGAACGTTTGCCAGGAAGAAAAGGGAAATTAGATCGAACCACCTATAGATTTCTTCCGGTTTCTTTTTCCGAGTTTGAAAAAAAATGCCAATCTTATTTTGGTGGCAAAACATTAATGGCTTATTTAATGTGCGGAGGTTCGCCGATTGCCGCCAACGAGCTTGTACAAACGAAAAGAATTCCCCCTTATATTATTGAACTGACAAAAGATTGGATATTAGGGGAATGCAGTCGTCAGGGCAGGGATGCTGGGCTTCTTCAGTTTCTTCTGACAATGCTTCATCTTAAAGCCATGACGCCGATTTCGATGACTAAACTTGCAAAGGAATCCAACGCCGCTAACAATACGATCGTACAGGCTTACTTAGAGCTCATGCGAGATCTGATGAGTGTTTCAACTTGCTATCAGGCGGACCCGCATACTCTTCGCCCTATTCCCCGCAAAGCTGCAAAATTTCATTTTATCAATGGGCTTGCGGCTTTAGCATTTGACCCTGATCAGCCATGGACTCTGGAAGAGTTTTGCGCTCAAACGCCGACAAAACTGGGCAAATGGTACGAGTGGGCGGTAGCTTCACATATTTGGAAAAAATCCGCCTATTTGGGGGAAATGGATCCTGAAAGCCAATTCTTTTGGTCCAATGACCACCATGAGATTGATTTTATTTCGCCTCAACAATGGTATGAGGTGAAATCCGGCGGCTTTTCGCCGACCGAATTTTTATGGTTCCCTAAGAGCTTTCCTCGACGAACTTTGAAAGTCATTTCCAGTGTTCCATTAGAGGTTTCTCCCTCTTTTATGACCACTGAAAGCTTAGAAACATTATTACGTTCATAGGTTTGCTGTTGAGTTGATTCTCAGTAGATTATCAATTAGTATCCATAAGTTAAAAATTCTTATCAATGAGAGCTTCCGAGGCTAACAAAGGGCGATGACACTTCTCCATTACGTTCAGAATCATTTTAAAACTGCTGACTTGGAAATTATAGATTTGGCTGGGTCTCCGGC
>DATBTE010000094.1:0-11304 GCA_036559425.1 Pseudobdellovibrionaceae bacterium
GCAGAAATACATTCCCTGGGTTCCTTCCGGGATCGAACCCCGCAGGAGATCCGCTGGTTCTACGGGCTGGGTGCCTGCAGAAATTTTGAAACTACAGGAATCGAACCGCGACACTTTCAGTGTCCCGTTCTTCTTCCTTGGAATGTTTCTGTAAGATTGTATCGACATCGTAGAACATAATGGTGGACCTGATCGGGATCGAACCGACGACCTCTTGCATGCCATGCAAGCGCGCTCCCAGCTGCGCTACAGGCCCACTAAAGTACTTTTACATTAATTCTTATATGACTCACTATTTCTTAATCCGAGGTTATTTTAGAGGCAAGAGTTATTTAAACTTGAGTTTAGTCCTGGACTTCGACTTTAATAGACAACTGTTCAAGGAGATAAATATGCGTTTGTTAGCTGTTTTTTTAAGCAATTTGTTTTGCGTTTTGCTTTGCACTTCTCTTTTTTCGAACGTGGCCTCTGCGAAAGAGATGGTGAATCGTTTGGGGATTGGGGTGAAAAATGACACTTCAATTAATACTCCGGCTTTGTCGGTTATTTATTGGCCAGCACCAGATATTGCGTTGACTGGTGGTTTGGGAATTGACACAGAAAAGGACAGCTCTCGCTTTGCCATGAGTGGTGGGGTTCATCGCATCGTTTTCAAAGAAGATAATATGAACTTCTTCATGGGCGGGGAGCTGGGAGTTATCAATCGGGAAGTGGCTGCGGATAAACAGTCCGGTTTTTATCTGAGCGGTCTTTTTGGCGCGGAGTTTTTCTTTGCGGGGCTTGAAAATCTCAGCTTCAGTTTCCAAGGGGGCGTGGGTGTTGTGTCCTTGAAGGATGTGCGCTTTAGAACGATCGCGGATACACCTTTTCAATCTGCTGTGACTTTCTATTTCTAATTCGAGTTTAAGCCATACTAATAGGGGAGTATTCTTATGAAAAAAATTATTTCCACAGATCAAGCGCCTAAAGCGATCGGTCCTTATTCGCAAGCTGTGCAAATGGGGTCTTTCTTATTTTGCTCTGGACAAATTCCTATTGATCCAAAAACAAATGAGGTGTTCACCGGCGACATTAAAACTCAAACAGAGATGGTGATTAAAAACATCGAAGGAGTTTTGAAAGCCGCCGACTTGAACTTCAGCCACATCGTAAAGACCACTATTTTCTTAACCAATATGGCGGATTTTGCAGTGGTGAACGAAGTTTACGGTAAAACTTTTTCTTCTGAACCTCCGGCACGCTCTACGGTGGCAGTGGCTGCTTTGCCTAGAGGGGTCCATGTTGAAATTGAGGTCTTAGCTCACCGCTAAGAGAGTTCTGGAAAATTTAAAAAAAATCCTTATTCGAAAAAAAATCTTTTGGGCCTTGGTGGTCTTGGCCCTTGCCAGTCTTTTTCAGTTTAGTGCTGAATATCGTAAGGTGATCGATGAACCTATGTCTTCGTGGACTCGGACTCAAAGCGCTGATTGCGCGGTGGTTTTGACGGGTGGGCCGAGCAGAGTGCGGGAAGGTTTCGATCTTCTGGCAAATCAATATGTAAAAAAATTAATTATTTCTGGAGTCAATCCGAACTCGCGTTTGCGTGAAATCATGCCGGTGTGGAGTTTTTATGGAAATCTTAATGAGAACGATGTCGTCCTGGAAAAGCGCTCCGAAACTACTTATGGCAATGCCCAGCAAAGCCTTTCCATTGTTGAGACCCTTCATTGTCGTGACATCATTTTAGTGACCTCGCGTTCGCATATGCATCGAGCCTTCAAGACTTTTAGAGGGGCTTTTCCGGAGAATATTGAAATTTTTAAACATGCTGTTGTTTCGGGGCACTATGAAGTCGGCTTCTGGGAAGCTTCATTTGAGGCATTAAAGTCACTTTTTTATTCTCTTTGGGCTTACTAATTGACTTAAGTCCGTATTTTTTTCTGAGCCCGTAGCCGATATAAAGACATGGAAAGTATATGGGCGTATTTCGATTCGAAGATCTGCACTCTCGGTCGATCTGTTACAAAGAACATTGAATACACTTTGCGCGTCTTATTGATGGTTTATCTTTCTGTAAGAGCCGCCGTACTTGATCAAGCGCAGGGTTTGCGCACTATTGTGAATGTGATTTTAGCGCAAATCTATTTTACCGGTTGGCAGGCGCTGCCTCTTGTTTCGGTGATGGCGCTGACGACGGGAAGTGTTCTCATTCTTCAGTCCATGACGAATTTAAGTTTGTTGGGAGGAACCCAAATGATCGGGAATTTCCTGATCGTTATGGTCGTCCGGGAAGCCGGCCCTTTGCTTGTAGCTCTCGTGGTGGTTGCCCGCTCTGGAACTGCGGTTGCCAGCGAGATCGGCAACATGCGCGCCAATCGTGAGATAGAAGCCCTCGAGAGTATGGGAATCAATCCGCTAAGCTTTATTGTTTTCCCTCGGGTTGTGGGGGGAGTCATCAGCGTGGTGTGTCTGGCTTTGTATTTTAATGTCTTAGCCTTGATTGGAGGTTTCTTCATCACTAAATTTTTGCAAGACATGCCTTTTTCTTTTTATCTCGATTCTTTGATGCGAGGTTTTGCGGAAGAAGATGTGATTATCTTTTTTGCCAAGAACAGTTTTAGCGGAATGATTATTTTTGTGGTCTCGTGCTATCAAGGCCTGTCCGTGAAAAAAAGCCCCCACGAAGTTCCTCAGGTGACCACGCAAGCGGTGGTCAACAGCGTGATTTATGTCATGGTCTTTAATCTGACAGTGACGGCACTATTTTATTTGAATCAATTGCGAAATTTAGGAGTTGTCTAATGTCGAGTCTTAGCAAAAGCCATCTTTCAGTGGAAAAAATTGAATCAATAAAATTTGAAGCTTTGACTTTTGCCCACGAGGGGCACAGTCCTTTGTTGCAAAACGCGGATTTTGAATTTCCTATGAATGAAATCGTTTGGGTGAAGGGGGCGGAAGGTCAGGGTAAATCCAGTCTTTTGCAAGTGATAGCCGGGCTCTTGATGCCGCAATCAGGGTTTTTCTTTATCAATGAAAAAAATGTCCTGGATATGTCCTTCGAAGAGTTTTTACCTTACCGTTTGGCTATTGGTTATACTTTTGACTATGGTGGTCTCATCAGTAATCGCACGGTTTACGACAATTTGATGTTGCCCTTGGCTTATCATAAATTGGTTCCCACGGCAGAGGCCGTCGCGCGCGTTGAAGGTGTTGTTAAAACCTTTGGTCTTGAAAAATTCGCCCGCGAAAGGCCCGCGCACATTCCTGGACGCGTTCGTAAGCTGGTCTGTTTATTACGCTCGCTGGTGATGCAACCACAGGTTCTGGTGATGGATGATCCTTCCGTGGGGCTGGGACAGGACACACTTTATACCTTTGTGGATTACATTCATAAAATGCGTACAGAAGGATATCTCAAGCATATTTTTATGAGTTCTTATGATGAAAAGTATATGGGTCTTTTTAACTATCAAATTATTCATATTGATGATGGTCAGGTTTATCTTCAGACCGTGGATCACAGCAAGAAGGTGGTTCACCTATGAAAGTGAAATTCAATAAGATCGAAAGAGTGGCTGGTTTGTTTTTGCTTTTCGCAATCATTGGAGTCTTGGTGACTGCCGTGAGTGTGGCTGTCAAACAAGGTTGGTTCGCGACTAAAATTTATTATTCTTCGGTTTTTGAGAATGCGGATGGAATCCGTCCGGGCACTTTGGTGCAGATGGCGGGTCTGCATGCGGGGGCCGTGGAGGATGTGGAGCTTCAGACTGATAATAAAATTAAAATAAATTTCTATGTGCTCAGTAAATTTGAGCCAAGGATTCGTCAGGATAGCACGGCCCAGTTGATTCGTCCTTTTATTATTGGTGATCGTGCGCTGGAGGTCTCGGTGGGATCTGAGTCTTTGCCGCTGGTTCCTCCGCATCATGTGCTCGCTTCCAATGAGACTTTGGACATTATGAGTTTATTGAGTGGAAAGGCTTTGGGCGTTCACCTGGCCAAACTGAGTTCCACATTGGAGAATTTAGCTCATATGGTGGAGGCGCTTACGGATAAAGCTCGTACTCAATCTTTGGTGCGCATTTTTGATCGTTTGGATCCCTTGTTGATGAGTATTGAAGTCATGGCCACAGAGATGACGAAGCTAAGTCGTCAAGTTACTTATAAGGGCAATTTGCAAACCGTGGTAAGTAATCTCTCGGTAACCACGCATGAGTTGAATGCGATCTTGCCCGATTTGAATCGCGAAAACCCAGAGCTCGCAAAAGATATAGCGCAAATGAGTAAAAATCTTGCAAGCTTGACCAGTGACTTTAAAGTTTTAGGCCCGGCTATAAAATCCGTAGGGCCAGAACTTCCGCAAGCGACTCGTCGGGCAGTGGAAGCCTTGAACGAAACAGTGATTATGCTTAAAGCGGCGCAAAAAAGTATGTTTATGCGCGGCAATGTTCAGGAAGTTCGAGAAGAAGAAGCTCTCCAACGGAAACCTGCTCATAAAGAAGAATCCAAGCCTTGAAAAAGCTGTTGTAAAGTCAACGCTTGCGTCCCACAATGGGCTTATGCTCGTCATTGATTTTTTCAGTCATTTTATTTTTTCTAAACGTGCGGGGGCGTTGGTCAAGCGTCTTGCTTGGCTTTCTGTGGGAGCGATTGCTCTGAGTATCACCGCCTTTTTGGTTGTTTTATTTGTCATGAATGGCATGAACAACAGCATTCATAAACGCATTCTTTCGCTGGAGCCTCATTTGTATGTGTCCGTGAATGGGATCAGTAAGGGCTCCGTTCTGGAACTTCATCCGGTTTTTCAAAGACTTAAAGAAAATTCTGTGAATAAAGTTTATGTCTATGAAACCCAAGATGTGATTCTACGCACGATGGATGGACAATTTCATGGGGCTATCGCTCGAGGGGTGAGTGAAGAGAGTTTGAAGTTTATGGTGGAGCAGCTCCATCAAATGGAGGACCCTAAGCGCCATGAAAATGTTCAGTCTTGGGTGCCAGAAGATCTTCCCGGTAAGAGTGAGGTCGTGGTCGGCGTGGATTTAGCTCGCTCCCTAGGGGTTTTTGAGGGCGATTATCTCACGATAGTCCCTCCAGAGGGTTTGTTGTTGCCCCCAGGGGAGTCGCCGAAATTTGAAAAGGTGAAAGTCAGTAAAATTATTTCAACGAATCTTTCAGATTTAGATTCTCAGTTTGTATTCTATCAAAGAGGAACCACTTTGAATACTTTGGCTTCAGCGGCGAGCCGCAAGGTGGGCATTGAGGTTTGGACCCCTGATGGGAAAAATTTGAATGATCTCAAAGACGAGGTCGAAAAATTCAGCGATGTCATGGCTGAGACGTGGATGGACCGCAATTCAGTTTTATTTTTTGCGCTCAAGCTTGAGAAATTGGTTATAGGAATGTTCTTAGGTCTTGCGGGCCTCATTGCTGCCACCTCTATTTTATCTGTGTTGGCCCTTTTGATGTCTCAGAAAAAAAGAGATATCGCGATTTTAAAAACCTTGGGGCTTTCCGATAAACACACCATAAAGATTTTCACCCAAATGGGAATGATGCTGGCGGCTTGGGGGCTTATTCCCGGAGTGATTTTGGGCACGGCCATTAGTTTTTATATCGAGAAAAATCCTGTGAATATTTTGCCGGACATCTATTATGACTCACAAATTCCCGCTCTCGTGGATCCGAAACTTATCTGGGGAGTCTTGGGGGTGGGCTTTTTAGTTTGCCTCGCAGGCGCCTGGTACCCGGCCAGAACTTCCAGTGAGATCCAGCCAGCTCAGGCGTTGAGGATTAAGAATTAATTAAAACTCCGGTCAGGACTCGGTTCTGTGAGATTTTAATAATGAAAATTATCATTCAATAAAAGTAATAATTTGAATTTATCGATGAATTCTTTTAGAAGACTTGCCAGACACGGTAACAACCCTGACAAGTAGAGCGATTATGCACGATCAAAAAAGCAAGCCGCAAGTGCTTCCATACTCCATTCCTTTTCTTTTTAAAGGCCTCCAGAAAGCTTTGGTTGTCTTCTTGATGATAATAGGGGTGGGGGGGTGGTCACGCGCGCAAACAAGCGCGGTTTCGCTGCAATTAACACCTTTAAAAGTAAAGCAGCTCGTGCTGAATGAAAATCTGAGCTTGCTTCAGGCCTATATGAGAGTCCAACAAGCGGAAGACAAGGTCATGAAGGCTCGCTTGGATATTCTTCCCTCGATCAATGTGGCAGCGGCGCTGTCTGGCCCCGCAGGTTTGGGGGCTCAGGCCATGGCCACGCTCCCTTTTTTGCTGCCAAGTAATTGGTTTCAACTCAATGTCCGTAAAGATCTCCGTGAAGCCGAAGTCGCTGGGATGAAAAGCCTGGCATTGAATACGGTATTGGGGGCGGAGCGAAGTTATTTTACGGTGCTTAGAGATCAAGAATTGCAAATTTTACTGACTAATTATAAAGCGAATATCGTTGAAGTGGGCCGTCGCTATGAGGTGAGAACCACAAAGCATCGGGTGATTGACCCTGTGGGGGTTAATTATATCCGCGGAAAAGTTCGATCGATAGAGTCCGCCTTGTTAAGTAGCCAGCAGTTGGTTGATATTGAAAAAGCTGCATTAAACCGAATGATCACGCAAAGGACGGAGACAAGTCTTTTGAAAATGCATATGGCGCCGAGCAGTTTGGAAAGTTTGAGTTCGACGGAGCTTATGAATCACTTAGCCACGGAAGTCTCAGTCTCTCCTGAGATGCAACAGATCCACTGGCTCATCGAGGCCAGTAAGAATTCTAAATGGGCCAGCGTTTTTGCATTCCTTAACTCAGCCAGTGTGGGGACGTCCATCAATAGTAGCGGATTCGGCAACCTTTCAGGAACGGGATCAATGAATTTGGGTTTGGGGATCCTTCCTCTTTTCTCTTTGGGCGATCATCAAGTAGGGGAGTTTGAATATCAAAAGAGAGAGCTTTCCGAAGAAGCTTGGCGTATTATTCAAACTCTCTCGGCCACCATCCAGTCCACAAAACAACAAATCCTCCTGTTGGAAGACGCATCTGTCAGTTATGAAGAATCTTTTCGCTTGCTGATGGCGCGAATGGATCGGGGGGAAGGTGATTATGGCTCACCTCTCGGTTCCCTCGAGTTGAGTTTGGAAGCCCGAATTCAGCTCATTGATGCACGGCTGTCCTTGGACAGCGCTCGGTTGAACATGAATCGACTGATGAGAATGGACTTATTTCAGAATGTCGCTTTTCAGACGCCAAAGCCGTAAATGTTTTTTGAAGCAAGGACGGAAGCTTTTCCGTCCTGTTTTTTTAAACCGAAACTTGGAAATCTCTTAAAGCGTCGGTCAGTGAAGTCTTCATATCAGTACTTGGTTTTCTTTGGCCGATGATCAAAGCGCAAGGTGTGCCGTATTCTCCGGCGGCGAACTTCTTCATGACGGTGCCGGGGATAACCACTGAGTTTTTCGGAACGCGTCCCTGGTAAATCTTTTCCTGAGCACCGGTGACATCGATAATCTTCGTGGAGGCAGTGATCGTCACGCCAGCTCCGAGAACGGCCCCTTCTTCAATCAAAGCTCCTTCGACGACGATGCAACGGCTGCCGATAAAGGCATTGTCTTCAACGATGACGGGACTGGCTTGGATGGGTTCGAGAACACCTCCAATACCCACGCCTCCTGACAAGTGGACGTTCTTGCCGATCTGGGCGCAACTGCCGACGGTGGCCCAAGTATCGACCATGGTGCCTGCACCGACATAGGCTCCGATGTTGACATAAGAAGGCATTAAGATGGCGCCGCTTTCAATAAAGCTGCCTCTTCGGGCGAGGGCGTGGGGAACGGAGCGGACGCCTTCACTCCCAGTCCAACGTTTGACGGGGATTTTATCGAAGTAATTAAAATCCCCGGCGTTCATCAAGCTCATTTTTTGAAGGCGGAAGTAAAGCAGAATTCCTTTTTTAAGCCACTCATGGGTGGTCCAAGTGCCTTCGATTTTTTCACAGACTCTAAGGGAGCCGGAATCAAGATTCTGAATGCATTGCTCGATGGCGGATTTTTTTTCGCTGGAAAGGTCATCGATTTTAGCGCCAGCTTGAACTTCGTTCCAGATATGTTGAATTGAATTTGCAAGGCTCATATTATTTCCTTTTCTCGGTTACTTTAAGGGCCTCAAGAATGGCAGGCACATGGATTTTCAAAATCTCCGCCGTGTCTTGGCCACGTTGGATTTCATAGGTTAACGTAGGTGAGTTGCGTTCAAGGCCCGCATAGGAGCCTAAACATCCTGGCGTAGGGTAACCGATATCGGCATCGATTTTATAGCCTGTGAGTCGAGCCAAAACTTCGGCTTCGCCATGACAATCGCCGTTCACGTTTAAGATGGGATGCCACGAGTGCAAAGATAAAATCCATTGCGGCTTTTTCTCATCAATGTATTCCATAAGCGCTTGGTTTTCAGGTTCGCTGCCGGCGAAGGGGCCTGGATGGTACCGTGGGGTTTTCACTTCAGGAGACCAGTCTTTTGTTTTTAGATTCCGATTCAGATCAATGCCCTTGGCATTGCCGCGAGTTTTGTTAACCACACCTTCGATGTTGAATTGGGGAACTATAACCAAGTTTAGGTGATAGGAAAAATCTCTCATGAAGTGGTTTAAGAGCGCCTGTGCGGCAAAGACTCCTTCGACTTCGTCTCCATGGACTCCGCCCAAAATTAAAACTTCCGGGCCGGAATTGCGGAATTCATAGGCTATGATGGGCAGTCCCAAAGAGCTATATCCAAAAACAGATGTTTTCATACGTGATCCTTCTCGCTAGACTGAATAAAACATCATGAGGATGAGAGATGTCAAAAACGAAGTTGTATTTGCAATATGAGAATCAGAAATTGGTGCTGGGCCCCCAAAAAAAGGCTTTAGATTGCCTGACGAAAAACTATGAACGACCGGTTTATGTTTACGATTTGGACATTTTAAAGGAGCGCTTTCAGCTTTTACAAAAAGCTTTGCCTGGGGTCCAAGTGTATTATGCCATGAAAGCCAACTCCCACCCTGAAGTTTTAAGATGTCTTCATGAACTCGGCAGCGGGGCAGATGTAGTGAGCGGAGGTGAAATCCGCTGCGCCAGCGAAGCGGGATTTAAACCGCAACAAATGATCTATAGCGGTGTGGGTAAAAGTCATAAAGAGATTCGCCAGAGCTTGGGATTAAATTTAGCGCAAATCAATGTCGAAAGTATCGCCGAACTTCGTCGCATTGCCAGCATCGCCAAAGAGCTTGGTCAAAAACCGGCGGTGGTGTTTAGGCTCAATCCCGATGTCGACATTGAGACTCATCCTTATATTGCTACGGGACTGCACAATAATAAGTTTGGCATGGCCCTGAGCGATCTTCCGGAGTTGAAGGAAGTCCTGTATGCGAACGCTTCTTTTTTAGATTTCCGGGGAGTGAGTTTACACTTGGGTTCGCAAATGCACAACCTTTCCGGCTTCCGAGATGCGCTCAAACTTTTGCGTCCTGTCTATGAGGATTTGCAAAAAGAGTTCAGTTCCGTGGACACTTTCGATGTCGGCGGAGGTTTAGGAATTTTCTACGAAACTCAAGAGTTGGCGGCGGAAGAAAAGCTCCTGGCGGATTATGCCACCATTATTTTTGAAGAACTGAAAGGCTTGCGGGCAAAAATTCAAACAGAGCCGGGGCGATGGCTTGTGGCTCATGCTGGAGTTCTACTAACCCAGATTCAGTATCTAAAAAAAACTTCAACAAAAAATTTCTTGATCGTAGACACGGGCATGCATCACTTGCTGCGTCCCACGCTTTACGGGGCTCATCACCGTGTATGGACTTTGAAAGAAAGCCCGGGGGGAGGCAGCGCAGGTGGCGTCATGAAAAAATACGATGTCGTGGGACCTATCTGTGAATCTGGGGACTTCCTCGCCACGGACCGCGAGTTGTGCGAGATGAACGAAGGAGATTTCTTAGTCATCGGTGACGTCGGAGCTTACGGTTTTGTCATGCGCTCGGATTATAATCTGCAGGATCCGCCGGATGAGGTGGTGTTGTAGGGGGGCAATCTTATTTCCGGTGTTATTTTTGTCAGGTATTTCGATTGCCTTCTAAAGCGGAAAATCTTTGCTGATAATAGAAATCACAAAATGAGGGACTTCTACTTCATCACCATTATATCCAGTAGTTATATGTATTTTAGTGAAACCCTTATTAAATGCTCTCATCGCTGGAAGCAACGGCTTAAAAAGGGACGATTTTCAACGGGATACCGGGGACATGGTCAAATAATGGACATCGGTTTGAAAAGGGACCACAGAGTTCATTTCTATTCTTCCGTTTCTTATTTACTTGTATGACTTTTATTGCCGTGTCAGTCCACTGGAGTTAGCGGTAACAGTTTAGATTGCGTTAGGTTCTTGAAGACGGCGATTCTTTGTTCGAGCTCGAAATTATTTCTTAGTTTTCACGATGGTTACATTCAAAACTGTGTGAAAGGATCTTCTTTAGAAAATTCCTTTTTCGCCAGAATACAATCCGTGAACTTTGCATTTCGGTGCTGCAAAGGGTGCTAGGCTCACTTTTTTCATCAACCCAACCATCAACCTGCGGCCAATGTTCAACTCATGAAGAAAGGAAAATTAGCGCGTTTACACAGGTAACTGAAATTTGAATCACCTTAAGCTTTCACGCCTCATGCTGCGAGCTCGGCCCTCTTTTTTTCAAATGGCAAAAGTCCCTTTTGAAAGCGGTGATTTTCGACCACCTGGTACCGGTAAACCGGTGAAAACTGTCCATTTTGAAACCGGCGCCTCCATATAATGGGTGAATTGTAATGCTTGCAGCGATTAAATTAACACAAATAACTTCTTTGGTACGTTCAATTCTACGTTATGATTATTCATTTGCTAAATTCGGACCAATCTTAAAATAACTTTATTCGATCTATTACCAGATAAGTGTTTAAAATTGGATTCTTTAAGACGACGATTGTCCCTTATAAAAGTTTGCCACTCGTAAAGTATTTAAGCAGCGGCGGCATCTTTTAATTCATAATACAACTTGATCCACTTCACTAAGCTAACATCGGAGTCATCCATTTTGTGAACTGCAGAATCAATCCTCTCGAAATTATGATTGACGGCTACATAGTCAGGTCGGATCGTTTTCCAGTGACGATATATCATGCAAACTGCGTAGATCGCGGAGAGCTGAAAATTTTTGTTTTTTGAGGTGAGCCAGTCCAATAATATTTCAGCATGTTCGTCAGTAAGGCCGTTGATTTTAATCAGGTCAATCAACGAGTCCGCAGCAATACGATTGTCGTCAC
>DATBTE010000095.1:0-21158 GCA_036559425.1 Pseudobdellovibrionaceae bacterium
AACGAAATCCCTGTGAAATCATTAAAGTGCCCTAGCTGTCGGGATAGTTGTCCGGTCTTTGATTGACCCCCGACTAGGGGCTGTTATTCTTTTATCTCGAGGTAAAAGAATGAGTTTAATTAATCCAACAGCGCAGCAGAAAAAGTCATTGGAACGGTGGCGTCTTTCAACCTTTTGGGTGATGTTAATTGGTTACATTGGGTATTATATCGGTAGAGGGAATTTGCCTGTGGCCCTGCCTCTTCTTAGTAAAGAATTTGGGTATTCAAATACAGACCTGGGCATAATCCTGACGTTGTCTGAACTCGCTTATGCATTGGGAAAATTCACCACAGGCCCTTTAGCTGATAAAGTCGGCGGAAAATTGATTTTTATAATTGGATTGGTGGGGGCCATAGTCTTTAATCTTTTATTTCCACTTTTCTCCAGCATTTTTATGTTTACAGTGATTTGGTGTTTTTGCAGATATTTTCTTTCGATGGGCTGGGGGGGAATCATCAAGACCATTGGTGAGTGGTATGAGCCCGAGCGTAATGGCACCATCATGGGTATCATCAGCATCAATTTCCAATTCGGCAGTGTCTTTGCGTCACTTTTTTGCAGCTTTCTTTTAATGCTGGGTTTCGGTTGGAAAGCACTCTTCTATTACCCGGCGATGGTCATGATCTTAGTAGTCATCTGGGCTTATTTTAGTTCCAAGGAAAGTCCGCATGATTTGATTCCTAATGTTCGATTTGGTCGTTACGCTGGACATAAAGATTCTTTGGCCCATTTCAAAGAAGCCCATGGAAAGCGTAGCGCTCGTGAGATCCTCAGAGGGCTTTTGAAAATCCGCATGTTTCGGCAGATTTTGGTTTTCAGTTTTTTCACTCATCTTTTGCGCAGTATTTTTCTTTTTTGGACCCCCAAGTTTATGGTCGATATGGGGATGGGACAAGTGGCCGCCGCAATGACTTCTGCTATTTTTCCTTTGTTAGGATGCCTTGGCACTCTTTTTTTGGGATGGTACACAGATCGTCATGCCAAAGATGGAGATCGGGCGAGGATGATGTGGAAGATGCTTGTAGGTTTGGTGATCAGTCTGGTCATTGTGGCCGCACTAGTCCCCTTTAAACTTGAGTATCAATATGCTTTGGTGGGATTTTTGGGGCTGGCGGGATTTTGTCTTTATGGTCCTTACTCGATGTCTTCAGGTTGTTTGACTTTAGACATAGCGGGCTCGGAAGCCGCGGGAACGTGTACGGGAATGATTGACGGTGTCGGCTACATTGGTGGAGCTCTGGCAGCGTGGGGAGCGGGATATCTTTCCGATTCTTTAGGTTGGAGTCAGGTATTTTATGTCCTTGCAGGTTTTGCTGTGCTCTCAGTTCTTTCAGCTTATGTCATGAGCCGCGCTTACCAGCAAGATTTAAAAGGAGAAAAAGTATGACTACTCGACAAAAGTGGATAGGAATATATATTTTGGCAGTTTCAGCATTGGCACAGGCAAGGCCGCTGGAAGTGCAAGGGCATCGGGGAGCGCGCTGGGTACGACCAGAGAATACTCTTCCAGCGTTCGAGTATGCACTTGAAGCGGGAGTGGACACCTTGGAATTAGATATGCTTGTAACCAAGGATGGGCAGGTGGTGGTTCACCATGACCCTCTCTTAAACCCTGATATATGTTTGGATCCTCAAGGAAAAAAAATAACCGATAAAATTTCCATTCGCTCACTGACTTTGAAAGAATTAAAAGCTTACGATTGTGGTTCTTTGGTGAATCCACGTTTTTCTCAGCAAAGAGCTCAACCAAAGACTTCCGTTCCAACCCTGGATGAGGTTTTTGATTTAGTGGAAAAATCAAAATTTCCTGTTGCTAAAAAAGTTTTCTTTAATATTGAAACGAAAAGTGAAGAGGATCATCCTGAATATTCCCCTGCGCCTGAGGAGTTTATAAAGCTTGTTTTGGCGATCGTGAAAAAACATAAGCTTATGGATCGGGTGACTTTAGAATCTTTTGACCTCCGCACTCTGAAGGTGGCCCGGAAGTTAGAGCCTAAGCTTCCTCTTTCAATTTTAATTGAATATCGACCAAAAGAAGCAGGGGCCTTGGTGAAGCTAATGAAAGAAAATCAGGCGCAGATTCTTTCGCCCAATTATGAGTGGCTAACGGCCCAAGATGTGGCCGATATTCACAAGTTGGGTGGCCGGGTGATTCCCTGGACTCCAAATACAAAAAAAGACTGGCAATCGCTGATTGAAAAAGGAGTGGATGGTCTTATCACGGACAATCCTAAAGAACTCCTTGAAACCCTTAAGCGGTAAATTGTTCAGACAGCACTCCCACAATGATCAAGTGTCTGACTTTCGAGGCACTTTTATGACTGTCGTCGGGCGTGCTGTTTATATATTTTTTATTTTCTGAACAGACTTAATGAAGGATTTGACTTTTTTCCATTTTATCAGAGCCCTCAATTTTCACGATTTTGTTATAGACACCCAAAAGTAGAATAGTAGGAACCCAAAGCCCTACAAAGTTAGCCCAACCTTTTCTCTTTTCACTCATTGCCAGCCCTGCGGAAAGAAGAACTGAGCCGACGGCCAATCCTAAGTAGACTCCTGAGGGAACTTTTGCAGTTTGCTTTTCAAGGGCTTTAGTAAAGCGTCCCTCTCTTTGGGTTTGATCTTGCGCTAAGCTATCTGTTGATAAATTTTGTTCCATAATTTGCTCCTTTGTTTTTGCACACCAAGTGTGTAGTTAATTTACAAACATCTACGAAACTATAAGTTTAAGGCGGGCACATTGAAAATGGCGTGATATTTTCGACATGTTTGCAAAGTACAAAATGTTTTATGAAACGAATGCTGTTTTGGAAAGTTTCGTCACTTGATTTTGAGTCAAAAGAGCAAGAATCTTCACCCACAAACTTTAAAAAAGGAGTTTTCTATGAAACACGTAAATGCTTTTTTCGGTACTGTCGCTTCCTTGGTTCTTATGGCAGGAATTGCTTCTGCCGCTCAAGGGAACTTGAATGATAATCAGGTTATTGGGCTGATCAATAAGGTGAACGATGTAGAGGTTTCAATCGGAAAAGTTGCCGTCGATAAGGGGCAGGAGGACAGCGTAAAAAAATTCGCGGCCAAGATGGTAGCTGAGCATACGGCCAGCAATGTAAAAATTGCCGCGCTGGAGACAAAGACCAAATTGAGTCGCGCTGAGAGCGATGTGAGTAAAACTTTAGAGAAAAATGCCAATACTATGATTGAAAGTCTTAAGAATGCGAAATCTTCTGAATTCGATAAGGCCTACATCGATAATGAAGTAACAATGCACCAACAGGTATTGAACACCATTGACCAGAACTTACTTCCTAACGTTCAGAATGCTGATTTGAAATCCTTCCTTCAGTCAACTCGAGGCGAGATTGCTTCTCATCTTAAAGAGGCTCAAGATATTCAGTCTGGTTTGAAAAAATAAATTAGAATTGTTCAGCGAATTAGAAGTTCACTTTGAGGCCTTTTATATAAAGGCCTCAATTTTTTACACATTCATACCTCAGATATGAGAACCATATTTGGCTTTCTGTCATTTCGATTCCAAACCAAATGTGTGGTTGAGTTTTCAAAGAGTGAAAGTTCAGCATAGGTAAGCCAGTTATATTTTGTCTGGTCACTCAAGACCTCAATATGATTATTATCGAAATTTATGTGCAGTTGATTCATCGGAAAACGAAGTCCCAGGCCCAGGCACTTTAATGCAGCCTCTTTAATGGTCCAAATCTTGAAAAAATTTTCTTGGTTAAGTTCTTTCAGAGAAGCTAGCTCGGATTTGGTGCAAAGGGTGGAAAAAAGGTTTGGATTAAAGTGCTGATGCACTTGCAGATCCAAACCTAGATCAAAGTTTAAAGAGCAGGCTAGGCTCGAAAAATCACCCGAGTGGGTCAGGCTAAAATAGACGGGGACTTGGTATTCCACCAAGGGTTGTCCACTGGGATGACGAGATATATTCAGTGAGCTTGGATCTTCGTCAAGGAAGTTTCCTAAGCACTGCCGCACAAATTGGTCCGATGACTTTTTAAGACCATTCCGTTTTCTGTACACTCGTATCATTTTCCGACTATACTTGAACTTGTGGAAAATCACCAAGCCAAAACAATAAGAGATTTTTTGAAGATTTCCTGTGAACGTGCGGGCAATAAAAATATAATTTCTGTTTTAGAGTTAGATTCTTTAAAACGAGATTATGTTATCCGCTCCGCGACAGGGGAGGACTTTTATAAACAAACCCAAGAGTTGAGTAACGCTCAAAAAATATCCGGAATTAATAACTCGGCTCGGGTCGCCCTTATTGCTGAGGGCTCTGTGAATTGGGCATTGAATTTCTTCGCCTGTTTTTTAAATGGGGCGACTCTTTGTCCTGTTGATGTGAAGTTGACTCCGGCTGAACTCACCTCTTTGCTAGAACACTTTGGAGCGACCCATGCTTTAGTCAGCGATTTGATGTGGGAAAAACTGGTGGAGCTCAAGGCAGTCGCAGAACACCGGATTAAACTTATTAAATTTTCTGATTTCAAGAAGTTCCCTTCGGCTTTAGTAAATAGTCTGATCGCGGATACTGGGACCCCAGCTCAAGACGCGGATCTGATTATTTATACTTCTGGCACTTCGTCGAATCCAAAAGGAGTGGTTATAAGTCTTTCTTCTC
Organism: Pseudobdellovibrionaceae bacterium; assembly: GCA_036559425.1. Classification (GTDB taxonomy): domain Bacteria; phylum Bdellovibrionota; class Bdellovibrionia; order Bdellovibrionales; family Bdellovibrionaceae; genus JACMRP01. Next base: position 4,685 of record DATBTE010000095.1, read on the forward strand.
TTTTCTTCGAAGCAGAAAGCGTCAATCGAACTATTTATCCAGCGGACGCTGCTCAAAGAGTGGTCTTTTCAATTCTGCCTTTGAACCATATTTACGGACTTTCGTTTGGTTTACTATGCACGTTTTGGAGTGGCAATGAGTTCTGCATGTCACAGAGCCTTGAACCGCAAAATATACAACGGATGACCAAAGAACAAAAAGTCAGTTGCTTTATGACCATTCCGCTTTTCTTATCTTTGCTGAAAAACGGCATTGAAACCAAGGTTCGGCAACTAAGCCCGGTGAAAAGAACTCTCTTCAAACTTATGATGTCCGTGAGTTTAAAACTTCAATCCGAATTTGTCGGTAGATGGTTTTTTAAAGAGGTTCGAGAGGGTGTAGGAAGGCATATCGAATTCTTTATTTGCGGTGGGGCCGTCCTGGACGAGGTGACTCTCAGATTTTTCGAGGCGCTCGGCTGGCCGATTTATAATGGATATGGGTTAACGGAAACTGGACCTTTGATCAGCGGAAATACTCCCTTTAAAAGCAAAAGAGGAACGGTGGGGCAAGTGCTTTCCGGAGTTGAAGTTAAAATTCAAAACGGAGAGATTTGCACTAAAGGGCCTCATGTTTTTAAACAGTATTTAAATGCTGAGGATCTGACTCGCGAAGCCTTCACGAGTGATGGATGGTTTAGGACGGGGGATTTAGGCAGTTTGGATTCTGAGGGTTTTTTATCTATTCATGGACGCCTGAAAAGCATGATCGTTTTATCCAGCGGAAAAAAGATTCAACCCGAAGAGGTCGAAGATGCGTTGATGGCTTCAAAATATGTGAAATTAGCCTGTTTGGTGGCGATACCAAGCAAGGGAGTCGGCGAAAAAATTGTGGCCGCATTAGAGCTGCATGAGCCTTACAGCGCTTCCATTTCTGACCAAAAGTTTTTGGATACGGTTACGGAAGAACTTAAATTTTTGTGTCAAAACCTTGCCCCGTTCAAGCGACCGCAGATCTATACGTTCCGGCAGGAACCTTTTCAGGTGACTTCGAGTCAAAAAGTCAAAAGGCATTGGGTGCAAAAAGAGATCGAGAATAGCCTCCAATGAAAATAGTTTTAACTTTACTTACGCTCGTTGCGTTTTATGTCTTTACCTTGTTGCACGATGCCGGCGTCTTCCGGCGAATTAAAGATGTCAAATACGGCCAATGTCAGAAGATCGGACCTGCTTTAGGCCCTGAAGATATGGTTCTCACAAATACAAAGGCCGGCGTAAAGGTTCTTGTCAGTTCTGACGCGAGGACCACAGAGGCAGCCTCTGGGCACTTATATGAATATGATCTGCAAAATCGACACCTGAGGGATATGACCTCAGAGTTGAATTTGCCATTTCCCTTTCATCCCCATGGAATGGACCTCTGGACAGAGGGGACGGGAAAAACCTTGGTCTATGTGGTGAATCACATGGATGAACTTCACACAAGAATTGAGGTTTTTGAATGGGGACCAGAGATTGTGTTTGTGAAGTCCATTGAAAATGAACTTTTTCAATCGGGCAACGATCTGGTAGCCATCGGCAACGATCGGTTTTATCTTACCAGCGATTTTGGTACCCCTAACAAATTTCAACAGAAGCTGCAGTCCTACCTTTGGCAGAAAACTGGTTACGTTACTCATTACGATGGAAACACCGCTAAGAAGATAGCCAACAACTTATTTTATGCCAATGGTATAACCAAGGGGTTTGAAAACAGAATATTTGTCTCCGCCATGTTGGAAAAAGCGGTGCATATCTTGGAAGGCGAAGTGATCCCGTTGGAAGGGGCTCCTGACAATATCACCTGGTATCAGGAAAAGCTCTATATTGCGGCTCATGCTAATCTTTTTGCCTTAAAAAAAGAAAGTGAAGATAGAAAAAATAGGGCTCCTTCAAAAATTATCGAATGGGACGGTAAGAAGGCCACAACTATCTACGAAAATGCCGGCGATGAGATTTCGAGCGCCAGCATCGCCTTGCCGATCGACGAAAACCGGCTTTTGATTGGCAGCGTTTTTGATAATCATATTTTGGACTGCACTCGATCGAAGCCCTAAGGTGTGGCCTTAAGGCTGTCTTGAATAAGCTTTTTAATGTCATCAATCAGTTCTAAAACAAAATCATCGCTGATTGCCTTCCATTGGAAATCAATCTCGCAGTGATAATAGTGTTCAAAATCCGTGATATTGAGCATCAACGGAAACTCGCTGGCGGAAATGGGAAACGGATGAATGATCAGACTGGCTTGATCAAACTCAGGTAAGTCGGAGGTTGGTTCAAGATTAAAATAAATATCGAAAAGAGGTCCCGTTTTTTCTTTCGTTTGCTCATAAGGATAAGCCATGTGTTGATAGGCTTGAATCACTTTTTCTTTCACGGAGTGATAGAACTCCACCGGATCAGCGGAAGAATCTTTTAGGCGAATTGGAAGCAAGTTGGTGCAGTTCCCATACATCTTGTCTGATCCTGGAAAGTCTCGATTGGCAGCCGGTATCCCAATGACAAGTTCGTCTTTATCCAACTTTATCATAAGGGTCTTGGCAAAGGCGCCGAGTAAATACATAAAAGGCGTGATTCGCTGGGCTTTCGAGAAGACTTTGAGTTCTTTGTATAATTTCAGTGGCAGATCAAAGACCAGACGCTGGCCGCGATACTCTTCAGTGCTGATGCCTTTCAACGCGGCAAAAGAATTTTTCGACTGGAAACCTTTAAATTCATTGAGCCAGAAGAGCTCGGCCTGTTTTAGATCTTGGGGTTTGGCCCACACATTTTCAGAACCTAAGAATTCTTCAAAGTTGAGTGAAGGCGGTAAATCGATGATTTTGTCGCCCAGCAGAGCATTGTAAATCGTGGCTAAATCTTCAAAAAACAAAGTCATCGTCCAACCATCAAAAATCAAATGATGGCAAAACACAGCCATGACGTGGGTTTCTTCGACGACTTCATAAAGTTTAACTAGAATCGGGCTTGATTTCTCAATATCCAAATTCTTCAAAGAAAGTTCGAAAAGCATTTTATCGAGAGCCTTCCAAGGCGTCTTTTCTTGTCTTAAGTTAATGGCCTCAAAATCAATGTCCGCAGGTGCCTTCTCAAAGAACTGACTATTTTGTGAAAGGTCTGCACGCCATCTGAAGAGGTCTTTTTTTCTGGCTAAGATATTGAGTGCTTGTTGGAGTTTTAAAGGGTCTAAAAATCCTTTTACTTTGGCGCTGATACAAATATGACTGGCGGAAGCTCCTAATGAAGAGACCGCACTGAGTTCCCGGAAGCGTTTTTGCGGAGCGATCATGGGATAGGTTTTCTGGGCTTGAACTTTTCTTTTTGTAAAGTGTCCAGTTCTCAGTAAAGTCAGAGTGAGTTCACGAATGGATTTTTTAAATAGTTGGATATCCTCATCGGTGTGAGCGGTGGACATGAAAAGGTTGCGACCTTCCCAGATGTAAAATCCAGCTTTATTAAGAGAAGCCACGAGTAGATCCAGATTCAGATTCGCCTTAAATCGAAACAGCGATCCAAAGTACACCATGGTGATATCTAAGTCCTGTTCTGTGAAGAACTGATTGAGCTCTTGGCAGAGAGCGGCGGTTTTCGTATTTAGAGCCCCAATAATTTGCGTGCCCTTTTCTCTGAGGAGCTTGAGAGTTTCAAAAGCTGTGGCCATGGCCAAGGGATGCTTACTGAAAGTTCCGGCAAAAAAAGTCATTTCTTTATCGGGGAGAGAGTCGTCTCCGAATTGCCAATGACCGCCGTCGATAAAATCGAGATATTTTTTACTGCCAGCGACAGCGCCGATGGGCATTCCGCCCCCAAGAATTTTTCCGTAAGCGGCGATATCCGCCTTAATGCCAAAGTGAGCTTGGGCTCCACCTGGATGGATTCTAAAGCCAGTGATCACTTCATCCCAGACAAAGGCGGTGCCCTGGACTTCAGTGATGCGGCGAATTTCTTTGAGAAATTGCTGTGGCTGATGTTCTGGAAAACGACTTTGCACGGGCTCGACTAAGACCGCCGCTAAAGTATTGCCCAAATCTTTAATAATTTGTAGGGAAGCCTCACTGCCGTACTCAAGCACAATAATATCATCGACCATGTGGGGAGGAATTCCTGAAGCAACCGGAATTGATTTTAAATCCGCCGTGCCTCGAGCTAAGACGCCATCAAAATGGCCGTGATAGGAGCCGTCAAACAAAACCACTTTCGTACGTTTGGTTCCTGCTCGCGCCAAGCGAATCGCGGTCATAACGGCTTCAGTCCCGGAATTGACGAAGGCGGTTCTTTCCAGGCTAGTCAATTCGCAAACAAGATGAGCCACTTCGCCCACTAAAAAGGACTGCGGTCCAACGCAAACCCCCAGTTGAATTTGCTCTAGCATGGCTTTTTCAAGAAAGTCCGGAGAGTGTCCAAAGAGATTCACTCCAAAGCCCATGGTGAAGTCGATAAAGTCATTGCCATCAATATCCGTGAAGCGGCTGCCTTTCGCCTTATAGCAGTGGATGGGATAAATCATCTCCTTGGTTTCTGGTCTGAATCCAGCACTGGTTCTATTGTCGGCCAAAACATCACGGTATTTTTCGACATGGGCCTTGGTTTTTGGGGTTTTGCTATTGAAATCCTTTATGAAGGTTTGCAGGTATTGTTTTCTCTCATTGGCTTCGTCTTGGCTTTTCTCAAGGCTGGCAAAAGTTCTGAAATTTCCGAGAACGCCCTTTTTCTCTTTTCCAAGAGAGGTAAAAGAGGCCGAAGGCATTTTTATATTCTGACTTTGCATCACTTCTGGTTGTTTTTGCATTATTTCGGAGCAGACGAAATCAGCCATCTTTTGCATAGTGTTTAAAGTTTTGAAAACTTCAGATACAGGAATCGCCACATGATAGTTGTCTTTGATGGACTGGATGGCATTCATCAAAACCAAAGAGTCCGCTCCAAGGTCCACCAGATTTTCATCAACAGAGATCTCATTTTTAGGGACACGCATGACTGAAGCGACAATTTCCACCAATTGATCCAGAATCTCTGCGGGGTTGGCAGCCTTTGTCGACGAACTCAGTACCGGCTTAGAAGTCGGTTTTTTCGAAATGAGGAAAGACTTCTTGCTAAAAACCGTCTTCGGTAGATCAAAAACGCGCTGTTTTGTTTTTACATGAAAGACAGCTTGCAAAAGGCCACGGATCAGTCCATTGGCATAAACTGATCCGGCTTTCTCTGCACTTTCAAAAAAGTGAATCCAGGTGGAGTTTACATCCTGAATAATTCTTTGGGCCATGCCATTTAAAACAGGTTGGGGACCAAGCTCTATGAAGACCGTGGCCTTTGAAGATTTGAGGGTCGTCATGGCTTTTTCAAATTGCGTTGGACTGCGTAATTGGTTTTTCCAGTAGCCAGCGTCGAGAGTATCATTAGCTCTTAGTAGCTCTCCGGTGGCTGAAGAAATAAATTTGTAATTGCTGGAACGAAACTGAAAGGAATGAATGGAGTCCGCAAAAACATCTAAGATAGGATCCATCAACGCAGAGTGAAAAGCTTGCTGAGCCGTCATACGTCGAAAGTCAAAGGCCTTTTCAGTTAACAGAGTCTCTAGTTTTTCAATCTCGTGAATAGCCCCGGACACAACCTGAAGCTGTGGACCATTAAAGGCAGCGTAGTCCAACTTAAGTCCTGAGCTCATAAGTGGGTCTAATTGAACTTTTGTCGCGAACACCGCGGTCATGGCACCGACGGCTGTGTTGCGCATCAGGCGACCACGATAAGCCACTAAAATTAATCCTTCAGACTCTGAAAGAATACCGGAAAAAACGGCGGCAATGATTTCACCGAGACTGTGGCCAAAGACAAATTCCGGTTCTACGTTGCATTCTTTTTTTATATGTTCAGCGAAAACCAGTTGAAAAATAAAAAGTAAAATTTGACCATAGTCGGTCTGTTGTAATTCTTTTTCATATTTCCGATCAGTCCACACTTCAAAAAGATTCAGGGGATAAAAGAGCTGAGCATCTCTTAAAAGATCGTCGACTCTTTTTTTGAAGGAGTTCGAGCTTGAATAATGAGCGAAGTACATCTGGGTGTATTGCGAACCTTGGCCAGTGAAAAGGAAGCAGATTCGTTGCGAGGGTACGCCAACTTGAAAAGATTTTGCCTTATGCGAACGGATTCTTTCCAAGAGTTCCTCTTGGGATTCTGCGGAGATCAACACTCGGTGCGGCAAGCTCATTCTTTGCGATAAAGTGGCTTGAGCATTGGCGCAAACGGTATTCCAATCCAAGCTTTCGATGGATTGAGCGAATTTTTCTAAAGATTGCAAGGCACCTTCATTTGAATTAGAGGAAAATCCCGCAACGGCGACTATCCCTTGGGGAACGGGAGAAACATGCACTTGAGTCACGGCTTCAGTACTCTCGGAAAGGATCAGACAGGCGTTTGTACCGCCAAAACCAAAGGAGCTAACACTTCCGCATCGAGGTTGGGCAGAGGACGCAGTCCACTCGCTCCCTCGGTCTGCTACTTTCAGCGCCGGAATTTTATCTTTTAGTTGCAAGTTCAATTCATCAAAATGTAAATTGGGGAATATTTTTTTATGGTATAGGCTTAATGCCAATTTTATAAAACCCGCAATTCCAGCGGCGGCCTCAAGATGTCCAATGTTGGTTTTTACACTTCCGACTAATAAAGGAAGCGTACGGCCTTGATGCACTCGTTGAAGTGCCAGCATTTCTACGGGATCACCCAGGGGGGTTCCGGTGCCATGGGCCTCATGGTAAGTGATAGCTTGAGGTTCTATTTGCGCTCGACGGAGGGCCTCGCGAATCACCGCTTCTTGGGCTTTGCCGTTCGGCGCGGTAAGTCCGTTGGATTTTCCATCTTGATTAATAGCGGAGCCTTTCACTAAAGCATAGATACGATCTTCGATGGCATCGGCTTGTCTCTTAAGAAGAACCACGCCTACGCCTTCGCCTCGCACGTATCCATTGGCATTTTTTGAGAAGGAGGCACAGCGCCCATCCGGTGAAAGCATTGTCGCGCCTGAAAAGGCCTCGCTGAGTTCTGGTGTGAGAACTAAATTGACTCCGGCGACAATGGCGAGATCAATTTCGCCACGGCGGAGTGAATCCATGGCCAAATGAACAGCCACTAATGAAGAGGAGCAGGCGGTGTCGATAGCCAAGCTAGGTCCTTTAAAATCAAAGAAGTAAGAGACCCGGTTGGCGGCAATCGAGTGCGCGTTGCCGGTGGCGCTAAAGATATCGATTTGCCCTTCTTGTTGAACGAGGTGTGTGTAATCAGAACTGCTAATGCCGACAAAAACCCCGGTCATTGAACCGCGCAGTTCTTCGGCTGAGTAACCAGCATCTTCAATGGCAAACCAGGCTTCTTCTAAAACCAGGCGTTGTTGCGGATCCATTCTTTGAGCTTCCAGTTCTGAAATGCCAAAAGCATCCGCAGGAAATTGATCATAATCACTTAAAGCACCGATAAAATTGATGGCTCGGTCGGGGGTTGGGCCCCAGCGCTGAACACCGATTTCTTCGATGCCATGAACTTTGTTAACGAGATTGTGCTGAAACTCTTCAAGGTTGTGAGCTTTCGGAAATCGGCCGCTCATGCCTACGATGGCAATGGCGGACGTGGCTCCTAAGTCGTCCATCATATGACGATGGGAATTGTTGTAGGAGGAATCTTTTTCGCCGCTGAGAAATTGCGACAAAGATAAAATTGACGGGTAGTCAAACATTGCTGTGACATCTATTTTTTGTGAGATTCTTTTACCGACTTTTTCAACAATGGAGACGGCTTGGAGTGATTCCAAACCCAGTTCTAAAAAGCCTTGGCTCTGGGGTATTTCATCAATACTCAAACCAGTCATGGCGGAAATTTCTTCGGCGATGATCCCAGCTATTTCTTGGGTGCTGAAGGCCTTCATAGGGATCCTTTATTTTTTCTTAGAGAGCTGATTGGCGATATGAATAACTTGGTCGCCGAAATCATACCAAATGTCGAGCCATTGTGAAATGTTTTCCCGAATGAGGTCGTAGTCCTTGGCTTGAACCACTTGGCGGAAGATATACCAAGAGTCTTCAGAGTGATCATCATCCAGGAATTCTCCGGACTCATTTTCCACGTGGATTTTATGGTAGCCTTTGCTGACGTCGATATCAGTGGATAAACTCACACTTTTTGCCCACGGTCCCGCGAAAAGACTGAAGACAGTTTCAGCCACGGCCAATACCGCGGTTAAATTCAAGTGGTCATTGTAATAGTCAGTGAAGGTTTTGCGTGCGGCCTTTGCCGCAGCAGAAGGCTTGAAATTCATGATATCAGAATGTTTAGCTCCCAGATCTTCGAGCGTTTCATTAAATTGGATGTAGTGAGCTAAAAAGGGATTGCCGCAATAGTCTTCACTGTTAGCGGCATTGCTTTTTGGTTTGTATCCCAATTCATCAAGCAGATTAAGTTGCAGCAAAAATCGCGCTGAGACCTTACCGGCAGCGCCCAGTCGTGGCTCCAGCGACGAACAGGTGGACATTGCTTGGATCAAGGAATCAGTGAAAATTTCTGCGAAAGCATAGGAGAATTCCAAATGGATGACTTTTGTGGCTTCAACATTGAGTTTCTCGGTATTCAAGAGTCCGATCAAAGGATGACGGCACAATTTGTGTTTATCGATGGACTTTTGCAGTTCATGGCTGAACTCGACGTTGGCTTTCCATAAGTCGGCGGGAAGAGTGGATTCAATCATATCACGACCCACTTTGCGGGGGTGGTCGAGTTCTTGAGAGTTCACTTTCTTTAATAAACTTTTTACTGAGACGGCAGTAGACATGGCTTCTCCATTAATTGTGTTTTGGTCCATAAGGTTTATCGTAATTTGAGAGGTGTCCCTTAACTGGACCTTGGTAGAGGTCTACAATATTCGGTTCTTAGGTAAAACAGAAGATATCCCAGGGAATAATTTGTTTAAAAGTGCTCTGATAACTTAGGTATAGGTTTTGAACGGAGAGAGCATAGAAAGCTTAGGAATTGCCTTGTGCTATCATTTTACAATACAGTGATTCAGAGGTGTTATGACTAACTACGGAAATTTAAATATTCATTTGGGTTGGATGACCATGGTCATGGGAATTCTTACGGGGTCTATTTTAGGAATGTGGTCTTTTGCCGGACCATTTAAAACTCCTAAAGGCCATCACAACTATGGGGATTTACCCCGACGGATGAATCGGCTGGCGCATATCGCCCTGTTTGCGTTGCCTCTTATTTCAATTGTCCTCGGTCAATACATTGATGCCGTTTCAATGCCCGATAATATTAAACTTGCGGCCAGTTACTGTTGGATTATATGTATGTGGGGTGTGCCCTTGTTTCTTTTTATGGCTTCTCTTTATAATCCTTTGAAATATTTAGAAATCATTCCTGTCAGTTGTGGTACTTTTTCTTTATTCGTTATGGCTTATGATCATTTTTTAAAATTCACTGGCAGCTAAATTGATTCCCCCTAAAACCAATAGATTGAAAAAATTATGGTCCCTGGCTTGGAACAATGTCCGCCTTTATCGTCGGCGGCATTTTTTTACGGGCTTGGGATTGAGCGCTGGTTTTTGTGCTTTGATTTTATTGGGTGGCTACATGCTTCGGATGGAAGAATACCTGGCCGTGCACAGTATTTTTCTTCGCCAAGTGGGACATCTTTCTGTTTGGAAGAAAGACTCTTTAAAGCTTTATTTTCAAAATCCTGAAAAATACAGTTTTTCACCGGAAGAACAGCAAAAGATCAAGAGGGCTCTTGCACCCATACTGAAAGCTGAAGACAGAGTTATTCCCGTATTGAGCGGGACCGGCATGATCACCAATGGATGCCAAAATTTACCGATTATTTTTGCCGGGATCGATCCTCAAGATAGTGAATGGATTTATAGTCATCCCCAAGTTCATCAGCAGATTCCTGAGCTCGTGCATTTTGATCAGGGGGTAGGCTACTGGGAACCAGAGGGCAGTCTGATGCCCATCAATTTAAGTCCTATTCTCTTTTCATTGCTAAAAAAGAAGAATTTATTCAGTGGTGGAACTTTATCTGCGGGAGAAGTAGTCAATTGCAGCCATCCGGATTCTTTAATCAAGAATTCCGCTGATCCTTCCGTGCAAATATTTTCAGCGGCATTTGATGGTGGGATTGGAATTACTGACGCCCTCCTAGTTGGTTTAAAATCAACGGGTTTCACTTTTTCCGACGAAACCGCAGTGATGCTATCTCGGGATGTCGCTAAAAACCTTTTACGCACCGACAATGTTTCGCGCATGGTGATTATGCTGGCAAATCCGGAAAATTCGAAATCCTTCCGCGTCGCCGTGGCAGGGGCCATAGAAAAAGCCGGAGTCGATAATTTTGAAGTGCTTCATTATACCGATGAATCGGTCAGCCCTATCTATGTCGGCGCAATGAATTTTGTCTACGTCATGATGGGTTTCTTTGTGGTTTTAGTTTGCGGAGTGGTCATTTTGTCGATCGCGAATTCTTTTCAAATCGCGTTTATGGAACGAAGACATGAGTTTGCCACCCTTCGCTCTGTGGGGTTTCGTTCTGGGGTTTTAAGAACCCTTTTAATGTTTGAATATATTCAAATGGCCGCGATCAGTTTTGCGGTGGGCGGGTGTTTGGCTTTCATTTTAAAAGGGCTGAACAATGCCTTGAATCTGCGATTTCAGATTCCGGGTTTTGCCAATGACTTGCAATTCAAATTGGAACCCACTTTTATTTTTACCTATTCAGTGGCTTTAGCCATGATGATCATTGTCGTTGTTTCGGTCCACTTTTTTGCCCGCCAGCAAATGAAACTCAAGGTCATTGAGTTGATGGGGACTGAGGCATGATTTTATTCAAAATTATTCAGCTGGCTTTTAAAAATATCATGAACTCCCGTAAAAAAAGTTTTTCCGCCATCCTCTCCGTGGCCAGTGGGTTTTTAGCGCTGAACCTTTTTCAGGCTTACATTGTAGATACCAATATTTTATTTGATCAAACTTATGAGAATCGCTCTATGCTGGGCCACCTTCTCATCAGAAAAGAAAGTCGCCTGGACCTAACCACGGCGGAAGAACAAAAAGAAATCATCAGGTTTCTAACCGAGAATGGGAATGAAATTGAGGTGGTGGTTCGATTTTTGAACTTTACCGGGACTCTGAATTCAGGATCCGTGCAAACGGTTTTCTCTGGCTACGGCTATGATATTGATCAAGGAAGAAAAATTCGGGGTGCTTCTTGGCAGTGGAATGTAGTAGCCGGAGAGCCCCTGGATCAAGCTCCAAACACCCGGGGTTTATTGTTAGGAAGACGGCTTGCGGAAACCGTTAAATGCAAAGAGAATCAACCTCTGGATGTTTTAATTAGCAAGGCTGGTTATGAGGCAAAAACTCGCGGATTTCAGTGTGAAAATCCGAGTCTTCAACTTTCAATTTCTACGCAAACGGGGCAGGTCAATGCGGCTGAACTTAAAGTTTTGGGAATTTTAGATGGAGTGTTCCGGGATATTGATGAAAGACTGGTGGTCACTTCTCTGGCGGAGGCCCAATCCCTTATGCACTCCGATGAAATTTCGATGATCGCTCTTCGCTTGAAAGAGGTTGGCAAAGGAGATGAGCTGAAGAGCCGTTTTTCACAAACGGTTCAGAAAAAGCATCCTCAGTTGCAATTGAAATCATGGAAAGAATATGAGATCGGTGACTTTTATAACAAGAGCATCAATTTCCTTTTTATATTCAGAAATTTTATCACACTGGTGGTGATCTCGATTGGAGCGCTATCGGTGATGACGACCTTTTACCGTCTGGTTTTTGAGCGAACTCGTGAAATTGGCACTTTGCTCAGCGTGGGGTTTAAATCAAAGCATATTTTCACGCTCATTATTTCGGAAGCATTTTTCTTAAGTTTACTGGGAATAGCCATCGGTGTGCTTGCCTCCTATATAGTCGCGGCCCTGGTCAATTCATTGGAAATTCCCTATAAGCTGGGAATGCTTTCTGAAGCGGTGCCATTTGCGATGACGATTCAGTTTAAAATGCTGTTTTTATCCGCCCTGACACTGATTTTTATTTCCATTGGTATTTGCGCATTTCCGGTAAAACGAGCCTTAAAAATGAAGGTCTCCGATGCACTTAGGGAGTAGTCTTAATCACTCCATCCACGATCCAAGAGAGGTTTTTCACTCGTTGGATCAGCTTTTCATCATGAGTCGCAAACAAAAAAGTGATGTTCCGTTTTTGATTGAGATCCAAGAGAAGATCGATCACTTGGTGGGCCGTGGCGGAATCCAAATTGGCCGTGGGCTCATCAGCGAGAATTAACTCCGGCTGAGGAACTAAAGCTCGGGCAATGGCCACTCGCTGCCTTTGGCCCCCTGAAAGTTGATCGGGCTTGTGGTTCATATGTTCATTAAGACCTACATCGTTGATGGCGATCCGAATCCGTTGTTCTTTTTCCTCATCGCTGAGATCTGATCGCAGAATTAAAGGAAGTTCAATGTTCTGTTTCACATTCAAAGCGGGAATCAAATTAAAGTTTTGAAATATCATTGATATTTTGGAATTGCGTAGATCACTTTTTTGGTCCTCGTTCAAGGTGGCTAAGTCCTGGCCCATAAATAAAAGGCGACCTTGGTCTGGAGTATCCAGCGTGGCTAATAGATGCAGCAAAGTACTTTTGCCTGAGCCCGAAGCGCCGAGCAAGGCCCGGAAATCGCCTTTTTGGACTCTAAAGTTAAGACCTCTGAGGGCCGGGACTTTGGTTTCGCCAAGCTGATAGGTCTTATAAAGATTTTCAATTTGAATCATGAGCGGTGACCTCTAAAAGGAAAATTTTAAAAAATAACTGGCATAGGAGTGCATATAACTGCTGAGTTCACTCTCATTGTCACCGGAAGTGGCGATAAAGGCAATGCTATGAGAAAGTTGATCGGTTAAGCTGGTCTCGATGGCAAAATTGAACAGTTGGGATGGGTCTGTGAGAGAAAAAATATTTCTTAAATAAATATGAGAGTTCGAAAAGACAGCCTCTAAAAAAGGAGGATTGTCCCAGCGGAAAGAATTATAGATGAATTCTTGTCCTGGAAGAGGGCTGACGCTGTCGTTCAGGATAGAAAGGTACTGAGTAGCCAGAGGTGTGGCATGGATTAAACGATAAGTTCTTTGCCTTTGCTCCTTCGAAGGTCCGAAATCATTGTGAAGGTATTCTATGCGCCATTCAATGCCATTGACGAAAGTAAAACGGTGACCAACGAGACTTACTTGAAAGGCAGTGGAGTCGTCAGCATAAGCGGGCAGAAGAGTTCCAGTATCATCAATGTAAAGCCTTTCGGAGCCTTGCTGAAGACCGATATCATAATAGATCTGAGTGAAGTTGGTGTAGTTCCACATGGCATAAGAGCCAGCTTGAGCGCGTTCACGATCCGTGTGTTTACGGCCGAGAACCAAGCCTAAGTTAAAGTCCCCGGAGCCGGTGGCAAATTCCCCCCGTAAAAGAACTCTTTTTTTTGAAGTGCGGTCTCTGTACGGAGGTGTATCCGTATGTTCCCAACCGAAGGGGTCAAGCTCTCCCATCCCAGTGAGAGTGAAGTTTTGATTAGGAGTCCACTGGACCACAGCCATTTCCACGCCTTGAGTGCTTTGAAATGGCTCGAGCTTAATCAGCAAATCAGAAAATAAAAATTGGCTGGGACTTAAAATATCCGAGGGTCCCCATTGAGAATTAATGATGCCCACAGAGAGATTCACATTCTTTATTAACTCCCAATGTGTATAGGCTTCCCAGAAGCCGTAGTCAGCAAGACGTTGGGATTCATTGACCGAGCCAAAGTTGTATCTCGCGCTGTGAAACTGCAAACGAGGGATAAGCACGACCTTAAGATTGTAGTGGGTGGAGTCAATTTTCAGAGTCGGTTTAATTTCGACATCAAACGCTTGGGAGGGCAGATATAAAAGCTGATTGTTAGGATTGGTGATATCCTCGTTGTTGTGCTGGAGAAATCCTCCAGTAAGAAAATCGGACCTGAAGTCAAAGTTGAACAAAGGCCCGGCTAAAGCACTAGAAAAAGCAACGAGGGAAAATAGACAAATACTAAATGTTCTAAAGGCTAACAGTTTCATTTCGTCAAGTTACTGACATTAAAATCCGCATCATTTAAACTGGATGCATTGGGTTTGCTGTAGATGAGTTCTGATTTCAGCTCACTGTTTTTCGCATCGACGATGATGGTTTTGCTTACAAAGGGAAGGGTTTTTCCATTATAAGAAACGGAATTATCATAGCTAAATTTGGCCTTTTTGAAGACATCGCCGTCCAGAGTTAAGAACTCGGCTTGGATTCCCAAGAGTTTGTCCTGGCTGATCCAATAGACAATTTGATCGTAGGTAAGATCGTTGCTTTTGGCTTTTAATTTCAATTTCCAAGCTTTAACGCCATCGACAGCTTCTTCTCCGCTCAAGGTGGGGGTGTAGTCTCGAGCATAATTGGTCGTTGCGATGTCGCCATTCGCAGCCTGACCTGAAAGTCTTTGGCGAGAAGACAAAGAGAGGGGTTTTCTCAGGCCGGGTCTATGAATCCATAAGTTTCGATCTAAAAATAAGTAGACTTCATCTTTCGAACGGGCTGGCGCGATACATTTTGCCAGAACATTGGAGGCTTTGACTTTAACATCGTATTCAAAGCTATTTTCTTTTGCTCCATCTTTTGAAACGAGCTGCAATTTCCAGCTCAGTCCTCCCGACAATCCACCGCGGGCGCGATCCGCGGCTTTTAAAAGCTCCACCGCATCTGGAGTTTTAACGGCATAGGTTTGAAATGAAAGAAAAAAAAGAGTCGCAAATAACAATGTTTTCATAGGAAACAGTTAACAATTAGTTTTTGTTAAGATCAAGCATTGGGAGCTACTTTTAATTAAAATTTTATTTCATTTAGCAGTCCGAATTCTGTATTTCGGCAACGAAACGGGGTGGAATATAAAGGCAATTTATAATCGCGCGATGAGAATCAGGCATCCTTTTGCGAAAGAAAATCAAAAAATCGTGATCATCGTCGGCGGAGGATTCGCAGGACTGGCTGCGGCCAACATGCTGGCTGAGGAGCCTGAAGTCTATGTTATTCTCATAGACAAGCGAAACCATCACCTTTTTCAACCTCTCCTTTATCAAGTGGCAACAGGGGGGCTAAATGCTTCAGATATAGCCGTGCCTATTCGTTCTCAATTCTCCAAGGTTTCCAATGTCGAAGTTCATATGGCTCAGGTCGAGGCCGTCAATGTCCAGGAAAGCTTTATCACTACCGAAAGAAATGAAATACTTTTTGATTTTCTCATACTTGCCTGCGGAGCTCATCATAGCTATTTTTCGAATACAGAATGGGCGGCTTTTGCTCCGGGCCTGAAAACCCTGGAGGATGCTATAGATATTCGGGGCCGTATTTTTCGCGCTTTTGAAAGAGCTGAAAATGAGTTGGATCTGGAAAAACAAAGGGCGCTTCTTAACTTTGCCATCGTGGGAGGAGGCCCCACCGGCGTAGAGCTTGCGGGTGCCATTGCGGATGTGGCAAGGACGGTCCTTATCAAAGACTTCAAACGTATTAATCCGGCCAGCGCTCGGATTCTATTATTAGAAGCGGGGCCGAAAATTTTATCTGCTTTTTCTGAGGATCTTTCACGCCATGCCCGCAATGATTTAGAAAAGCTCGGAGTTGAAGTCAGGACGGGGGCTAAGGTGGAAGCCATCACGGATTATGGTTTAATAATCGGTGGCGAATTTATAAATACCTATAATGTTTTTTGGGCGGCGGGAGTTCAAGCTGAGAAAATGAATATCACCCCGTCAGTGGCAATGGACGCTGTCAATAGAATCAAAGTTGAAAAGGATTTTTCAATCCCCGGTTTTCCCTATTGTTTTGTTGTTGGAGATATGGCGACCATGCAGCTGGAAAACAATCGCCCGCTTCCGGGCCTTGCCCCAGTAGCTATGCAAGCGGGAAAACATGCCGCAAAAATGATTAAGAGTTCCTTGCAAGGTCTGGCCCGCGAACCTTTTCATTACGTGGATAAAGGATTGATGGCGACCATAGGAAAGCGAAAAGCGATTTCGCAGTATAAGTCTTTAAAAATGACTGGCTATATAGCCTGGCTGGCCTGGCTTTTTATTCATGTATATTATTTAGTGGGATTTAAAAACAGGGTTTTTGTCATCATTCAGTGGGCTTGGAGCTACGTTTTTTCCAAGCGGGGAGCACGGTTGATTACCGGAAAAGAAAGTCCTTCGGCTTCATCCACTATTTCCTAGCGGGCTAGGAAATGAACAAAATAATCAATTCACTCTGTGGCTTAATTTCAATGTCTCCAGCATTAAATTGTCTCATTTTGAGTCATGGTAAGATCTTTGCATGATTAAAAGATATGAAGAACCTATTATGGATAAGCTTACTTTTAATTCTCAAT
>DATBTE010000096.1:0-3545 GCA_036559425.1 Pseudobdellovibrionaceae bacterium
AACATTTATAACTCGCTTTCCGTCGAGTCCTTATGCAGATAATGTGCTCTATCTGGCTGGTCGGCGTGCCTTCAGCGCCAAGAACTATGCGGAAGCGATTAAGTATTATCAAAAAGTGATCACTCAGTATTCACGCAGCAATAAAGCCGTGGCTGCCAAATTCGCCAAAGCCGTTACTTATAAAAAAATGAATTTAGAGCCTCAGGCCGAGGGAGTCTTAAATGATTTGCGGAGGCGTTATCCCGGCAGCCCCGAGGCTTTTCGCGCGGAAAATGAACTTAAGTTGATGAGATAGTTTCTCTACTTTCCAAGGATGGCACGAGTGCAAAAAGTACTACTTAAAATTGTCCTAATGATTTTAGTAATCCCCCTGTACGTCCGTGCTCAGGACGCCGATCCTGACTTCAAAAGTGAAGAGCGTTTTCATCGCATTTACAAAAAGTATAATCAAGAACCAACCTCAGAAGAGGCCTGGGAAAAAGTATTGTCGGGTCGGCATGCGAATACCTACTCCATTCAAGACAGGGACACCCTTTGGGACATCAGCCATACTCTTTTTGGAGACTCTCACTATTGGCCGAAGGTTTGGTCTTACAATACGGATGACATTCAAAATCCCCATCAGATCAATGCAAAGCAAGGGATCAAGTTTTATCCAGGAACTTTGGCGGAAGCCCCCACGATAGGACTCGCCAATAAAAGTGATGCCGCTGAAGCTTTGCCTACTCATGTATTGGAGAAAAATCAGGAAGGGAAGTTGGAAGGTTTTAAAATTCCTTTTTCAAAGCGGAAAAGCCGCCCCTTGGTTAAAAAGTTGCCAGATAGTTTGCCCTTATATCGTTTAGGAGCGGTGAACAAACCCCCTCTGGATTTTGAAATTAGCGGTGCCCGTGCGAAATATTCAGCTTCGTTAAAATACCTGTCATTTTATATTACGGAAAAGCCCCTCGAGTCCGTCGGTGAAGTGGTGGAGATGGAGCATCTCGATGAGCAGACGTCTGGGGATTACGAAGTTATCATTGTGAGAGTATCCAATGCGTCGGGAAAACGATTTGTAGCCTTCAAGGATAACACCCAAGTGTCTGAGGCTTCGGAGTTGGGGGCTACGAAGGCATGGTCGGTGGAAGTGTTGGGTGAGGTTGAAATTCAAGAACGAGTTAACGAGAACGACAATCTTTTCCGTGCTATCGTAAAAAAGTCGATCAATCCTTTGGAGATAGGTGCAAAGCTGCTTCCTGGAAGCATGAGCACATTTGATGCGTCTCCCTCGACTCTTACCTCCTCGGTTCAAGCACGAATCATCGGAGGAGAGTATGCAAGATTTGATCAAAAGATGTTTGGGACGGACCACATCGTCTTTCTGAATGCAGGAGCCCAGGAAGGGCTCCGTGAGGGCTCAAGCTTGCCTATTTTTCTTAACGAAAGACTTCGTAAGCCAGAAACCAAAGCGGTGGCCAACGACAGAATCATTGGAGAAATTAAAATCATTAAACTGGCGGGGCACTTCGCTACAGGATACATCGTGGATTCTCAATCTCCTGTTTTCGTCGGTGATTACGTCGGCGGCCGAGTTAAAAGTTCAGCCGGCGGTTCAGCGGCTGCGGCGGAGGCGACGGATGAGAATGGCAATAGCAAGAACAGCGATTTTGATCTAGATTTGGATGTTCCAAGCCAAAAGGATAATGGTGGTGAAAATCCAGCCGATGCCGATGACGAATTGCATTTATAGATTTACTTATGATTACTAGATTACGAAATGACCGAACAAGTGTTCGAATTCTGACCGCTCAAAGACTCAGCTTCGCAATAAAAGCATTTTGAAGCTGAGTCTATCTTTGCAGGTTCAGCTCGTTATGGAAAAACTAATTCATTTTAGCCTTATTCACAAAAACCTCGGTTTGTTGCAAAATTATCGTCGTTTGCGAGAAAGTATCGAGGCCATGTCCATATCGTGTTCTTGTGAGGAACTGCGTGCTTACCTGCGCGAGCAGGAGCCTTTCTTCTTTCGCGAAGTTTGTGAGCGCCCATCCACGCTTCAGCGCGAAAGTGAGGAGCTAACACGATTGAAAAATCGGGGAGTGAATTTCACTTACATCGGTGAGTCGTCCTACCCTATAAGTTTTCATAATATGCCGGGGGCGCCTTTGTTTTTGAGTTACAGAGGTCATCCGACGTGGTTAAGGGGGAAATCTTTGGCGGTGGTGGGTAGCCGCGACGCATCGCAGCTTTCGCATTTATGGATGGAGGAAAGTTTTGCGGAATTTCTTCGCCAAGAAAAACCGGTGGTGGTCAGTGGAGGAGCTCGTGGCATTGATCAAATGGCTCACCAGTTGGCGCTCCGCAATTCCTGCTCGACGGTGGTGGTGCTTCCTTCTGGTCTTGAATTCCTCTACCCCAAAACTCTGGAAGCGTGGCAGGCGAAGATTATAGAGGGGGGAGGTTGTTTATTGAGCGAATATTCTTACTCAGAGAAAATGCAAAAACATTTCTTCCATGATCGCAATCGCTTGATTGCTGGATTGGGAGTCATGACCTTGCTGGTGGAGTCGCGGCGTCGAAGCGGAAGTCTGCTCACAGCACAGAAAACTTTACAGCTGGGAAAGACCGTTCTCATCGTTCCCGGTCATCCTTGCGACAACTCTCATCTCGGCAATCTGGATTTATTGAGCGAAGGGGCCACTCCCATCCGCGATGCTGAAGAACTATGCATGTATTTCCGGAGCGAGTTAAGTCTATTATCGAAGTTTATCCCTATAGCTAGTGAGATTCAGTTCTGATTGGTCTATACCTAGGAAATCTAATTCGCCAATTTAAGTTATCTAAAAAAAATGAAAAAAGCCTTTGAAAAAACCTTAGCTTTGCTCGTAACATGAGAAGTAAGGGAGGGGCGATGTGGTCAAGGATGACCGTAGTGGTAAGGACACTGCTGCATCGCTCTCATTTTTAGAATAGTCTGAAGGCTTCTTTTCTCTGTTCAAGAAACCATTAAATTAATTCCAATTTCTTCTTAACGACTCAAAGCCAATAGCGGAAAATAGTATGATAGGGCTCCAAACAGCAACCGCCGGGGGCATCTGACCATTTCGTGCCATGCTCTCAAAAGTGACATAGAGAACCCAATAACTGATAATAATCCCGATGCACATAATCATACCGCCAGCCTTCGCCGCGCGCCGATTGGTAGTGGTCCCAAGACCTACTCCTATAAGAGCGAAAACAAGGCACAGCACCGAGATCGCCCAGCGTTTATGAAATTCAGTTTGGTAGGTCCGACGGTCTTTCACCGTGAGGTCTGGCTTTTTCAAGGTCTCATGCAGTTCAGATAAGGTCAGGGACTGTACGGATTTCTCACGGATGATATCCCGAATAGGATCGATCAGCCGGATGTCATAGGTGTCGAATTTGATTTTAGTATGAGTTTGGGTTTTCCTATGTATATCGCCGTTCTCCAAGCGGAGAAGAACATTGTGGCCGGGAGATTTGGGGTCCCGTACAATGGCGCCGCGCTTGGCAATAATAGTCAAAGGTGCACTGCGATCTCGTTC
>DATBTE010000097.1:0-2736 GCA_036559425.1 Pseudobdellovibrionaceae bacterium
AGATCCGTTCTTTTGGCGGGTCTTTTTTTGTTGAATCTAAGTATGATTTCTTGCGCCACTTACCAAGGCAAGGTGGCGGAATCTCGTCAACACCTGGCAAGCGGACAGTACGCTGAGGCCGAAAAATATCTAGAGCCTTTGGCTAATAAAGAGAATGGCGATCAATTAGTTTATCTTCTCGACTACTCTGTAGCTTTGCAAATGGGCGGTAAAATTAAAGAAAGCGCCCAGGCGCTACAAAGAGCCGATCGGTTGGCGGAATTTCAAGATTTCACTTCGCTTTCCCGTGAAACGGGATCTCTTCTGTTCAATCAAGAGATGGTTCAATACAAGGGCGATTCCTTTGAAAAAATTTATATCAACGCTTATGCGGCCCTTAATTATTTAGAACTCAACCAACTTGATGAGGCCTTGGTTGAAACTCGTCGCATGAATGAAAAGTATAATAAGCTTAATAGCGAAGACCGTAAGACTTTCGAAAAAAATGTCTTCGGTAAATATCTCTCTGCAATGATTTGGGAAGCGAATCAAAACTGGGACGATGCTTACATCGCTTATGAAGAAACCTATAAACTCGATCCAAATATTTCCTTTCTCGAAGAAGATTTGATCCGTTCTGCCAAGCGTGCCCGCCGCATGGACACTTATCAGAAGTGGAAAAAAGCCTTTCCCCATGTTGTTGAGAAGAAAGAATGGTACGATAAAAACCACGGTGAACTCATAATTATCTACGAACAAGGTTGGGGCCCGCGAAAGGTGCAAGTCGGTGGTCAGGGAATCTATGCCGGAGGTTACAATCCTCCTGTGTTGCAACCAGTTTACAATAGTATTTTACAGATGAAAGCCACCATCTCCGGAGACAGGCAAGTCGCGAGTAGAGTCGTTTATGACGTAGAAAAAGCGGCGATTGAAACCCTGCAAGACGACTATGCCTGGTTAGTGGCAAAACGCATGGGTTCTTTTGCGGCAAAGGAGATTGTCGCTGATCAAATTCGCCAGAAAAACGAGGCTCTTGGCAGCGTCGCGTGGTTGGCAATGCATCTGGCAGAGCGCGCGGACCTTCGCCAATGGTCGACACTTCCCCAAACTGTTCAGCTTGTCCGGGTGCCGTTAAAAGCGGGCGAGTACAATGTGAATCTTCAGGGGCTTACTAGAAATGGCGAAGCGAGCGGAGAAGGAAAAGCCTTCTCGAAGATTCAGATCAAATCCCAACACGCTACATTTTTGCGTTGGCGCACACTTAATTAGTTCGCCAAGTTCATTAAAAAAGGCCCTGATTCCTCAGAGCCTTTTTGAACTACGAAAAGCTTGTAAAAGATTGGATTCTAGTTGTTCAAGCTTGGGTTACTAGAGGGGAGATTTGGAGTTTCTTCTTCACCCTGTGCACCAGGAAGAACAGTTGCTTTTTCAGCAGCGGCTTTCGCAGTTGTATCTGGATTGTAACGAGTGGCTGCGTTAGCAACGCGATTCTCAAGGTTCTGTTTTACATCATCAACTGAAGCACGCTCAATATTGGCAATATTAGCAGCTTGCTTAGTCATGTAGTCTTGAGGAAATGCGCCCAATTTAGCTAGGTAGTTGGAGATGCTTCCATTACCATTTTGGATGATTTCACGAAGTGTGAAAAGAGGAGCGTATTGAGATGCTTTCTTTTCTGCTTCGAAAATAATTTGAGTCAAAGTAGCAGCTGTAATGTCATTTTTCGATTTATTATCGATGACCATTACTTCTTCATTTGTACGAATCATTTTAGCGATATCATCCAAAGTCACATAACAGCTTTGCTGAGTATCATAGAGCTTTCGATTTTGATAGCGCTTGATAATTTTGACTTTTGAATTCTGTTTAGAAGTCAGTGTTTCGTTTTGGTTGATCAAAGTGCCTCCCATTGGAAAGTCTACTCGGTTTTATAACTTTTCTTTCAGAAGCGCCTTAAAAATAGGCAGTTCCTAACCCCTTTTAAATCCCTTACTACGCCCAAGAAACCTACACAGAAACATGTTTTATTCAGCATTCTGCTGACTCATTAAGCGGCAGTTGGCGGCAAATTAACCTTGCCGCCACCCCTTGTCAAGCGGTCGCAACCCCAAATAAAAAAACACCATGCGGCAAATCCCTCCCTTCAAATTTCGACAAAAAACAGGATTTTCGGCCCAGTGAAAAGCTCAAGAGGGAAGGATAAGAAATGCGAATAAGTTTATTTTTGCCTCTAAAGTTTAGTTCTAAACTAGCCGAAATGCTAGATATCACAAACTCTTGCAAGCTGGTAATTTAGTGAAAACTGAAGAAAAACATACTTTTAGCTACAAGAACCTTGTTTTTTTGTCTAGCCTTGCAGGGTTATTGGGCTTTGTAGCTTTGCCGAGTTGGACAAGACAAAGAGATGAAGAGCGTATGATAAGCGCTAAACGACATGCCGAAGTTCTGGGATACCAGATTTTCGAAATTTACCAGGAAGGGGGACGCAATTCGATGGGTTCAGAAATTCTTAATAGCCGGTCTCCAGCTTCGATGCGGACCACCGGAGGCGGGTCTTTTGGATTCAGTGAAGTCGGTAGTATTGGAGCTGATCCCTGGAGCCAGCCATACCGTTATAAGGTTCTCAGCTCTACAGGTGGGGATCAACTCAAAGTTCAAATTTGGTCTGCCGGACCTAACAGGGTCTTTGAAACCAAGGACCAGCCTGGCGTTGGAGCCGAAACCTATACCGGCGATGATGTAGGAATTATCCTTTCT
>DATBTE010000098.1:0-4763 GCA_036559425.1 Pseudobdellovibrionaceae bacterium
AAAACTCCCTTGTTTTGGGAATTCCCCGTGGCGCTATGCCCATGGCTCGGATTATTGCTGAGGGACTGGATGGAGAACTCAATGCAATATTAATTCACAAGATTCCGGCACCCAATCAACCGGAACTGGCCATAGGATCCGTGGGCTTATCGGGAGACATTTATCGACTTCCGTTGATTGAGACCTATGAAATTCCGGAGTTTTATGTTCAGCAAGCAGCGCATCAGCAATTAGAAATCCTTAAGAAGCGGAGCGAACGATTTCATTTACCACCTTTAGTTTGTAAAGATCGAATCGTCATCATCGTTGATGATGGTGTCGCCACTGGTGCCACGGTCTTCGGTGCCATCCATGAGATTCGGCAGCAGGCGCCGCGAAAATTGATCCTGGCCGCCGGGGTGGTCGCTAAATCCACGGCCGAAGAGATTCGACCTTTAGTTGATGAACTCATTTCATTGAATGAGCCTGAATACTTCTATGCGGTCAGCCAATTTTTTGAAGACTTTTCGCAAGTCACCGATGAGGAAGTGGTGGAGATTTTAAAAAGTGCTAAGAAAAGCAAACGGCAAACTGAAGTAAATATTTAATTTGACCGATAGTCTGTCACGAATTGATTGAGAACATTCACAAATTCTTTCGTGTTCTTTGTGCCTATTTTTTTTTCCAGCTCACCCTCAACTTCATCAAAGGATTTTATAAGAATAAGGGCCTTTTTCTTTCCGGAGGCAGTCAAAGAAAAAAGATAGCCACGCGCATCTTCAGAATGCATGGCTCGCTTAAGCCAACCTTTCTTTTCTAAAGATCTGAGAGAGTGGCTAAGATTGGATTTGGAAACTTGAAATGCCTTTGCCAATTCAAAAGGCCTTACCTCTCGTTCTTCAAAAAAGAGGGCGGTTAAAATCAGCCCCTGTAAAAGATGAACGCCTTCCTTCGCCAAGCGCATTTGAAAGGGCTCCACCAGCAGGGAGTTTCCTCGATACAATGCGAAAATAGGACTTTGCGCGATAAATTTGTTTATCTTCATTTGCAAGGAATTAGCTTAATTATATGAATAGTTCAACTATTGAATATAGAATATCGTAGCAAAGCATTGACACTCTTGTTGAGCGGTTTCAAATCACGGAATGGAAAATAAAGAGTTTGAGGATATTCAGGAAGTTTTCGAGCGGCCGCTGTTGGAGTTAGTCACAAAGGCTCACTCAATTCATAGGGAGCGGTTTAAAGCCGATGAAATTCAAGCCTCCTCCCTTCTTTCAATCAAAACAGGGGGCTGTCCCGAAAACTGTTCTTATTGCCCTCAGTCGGCTCACTACTCCACGGGCGTGGAGAAAACAAAATTACTGAACAAAGAAACGGTGGTGAGCGCTGCTTTAGCGGCCCGTGCTCTGGGAGCCAGCAGATTCTGTATGGGAGCCGCTTGGAGAAACGTTAAAGATGGATCGGAATTTGATGAGGTTCTAGAGCTTGTGAAGGCTGTTAAACATTTGGGCTTTGAGGTGTGTTGCACATTGGGAATGTTGAATCAAATGCAAGCGACAAGGCTTAAAGAAGCCGGCCTCTATGCTTATAATCATAATATTGATACCTCTCGCAACTTCTATACAAAAATTATTCAGACACGAACTTATGAGGATCGCCTGAAAACTATCGATAACGTACGAAGCGCAGGTTTGACGGTTTGCACAGGCGGCATTCTGGGGATGGGGGAAAGCTCCGAAGATCGGGTTGCCTTTATTCATCAGCTCGCCTCCTTTAAGCCGCTGCCAGAAAGTATTACCATCAACACTCTGGTACCCTTTGGCGGAACGCCTCTGGCAAACCAAGACTCCCTCTCTCCACTTGAAATTGTCCGCATGGTGGCCACTTTAAGAATTGTTGCTCCGTCCTCAATGATCCGTCTGAGCGCAGGACGTTTGTCCTTGAGCGAGGAGGCCCAGTTTCTTTGCTTTATGGCAGGAGTCAATTCCATTTTTATCGGCGATAAACTTCTAACCTCACCCAATCCACAGGCTGTTCAAGATCAGGATCTTCTACGAAAGCTTGGTTACAGCCTTAAAAAAGCGACGAATTGAATGGATGATATCCATAAAGAAATTCAAAATTGGGAAATCAGGGGCCTCTTGCGAGAGTTGGTTCATTCCAGCGGAATCGATTTTGCTTCAAATGATTATCTGGGATATTCGCATAATCCTGTGATTCATGCGAAGCTAGTGGATTTCATTAAAGATCATCCTAAGATAGGATCCACCGGGTCACGCCTTATATCTGGAAATTCGCAGCACATTGAAGAGACCGAAGATTTTTTGGCGCACTGTTTTTCAACAGAAGCCAGTTTGATTTTTGGATCTGGCTACCTCGCTAATATGGGGGTCTGTGCGGCCTTAGGCGGTGCAGAGACGGAGTTTTTTTCTGATGAACTGAATCACGCAAGTATTGTTGATGGAATTCGAATTTCCAAATCGAAGTGTCACATCTTTCGGCACAATGACCTCGAACATCTGAATTATTTTATTTCCAAAAGCTCTGCCCGCCGCAAAGTGATTGTCACAGAGTCTATTTTTAGCATGGATGGAGATTTCGCTTCGCTTGAGCAGCTCTTGGAAATCGCAAACAAATATGACGCTTACCTATTTATCGACGAAGCCCACGCCACGGGAGTTTGTGGCATACAAGGGCTTGGTAGAATGTTGGAATTTAAGTTTCCCTCCGCAAAAACTATTTTAGTGCATACATGTGGTAAAGCATTGGGAGCCTACGGAGCTTTCGTTTGCGGAACTTCTGCAATTAAAAGGCTATTGCTCAATAAGGCGAGATCCCAGATTTTTACGACTGCTTTGCCGCCGTTTGCGGTGGAGCATATTCGGCTTGCTGTCGCCCATCTAATTTCCGATCCACTGTCAGTGGAGAAGTTGAAGGCGAATATATTGTATAGCAAGGGCCTTTTTCTACGATATCAACTCAAGCATTCAGGATCTCATATAGTTCCCTTCCTTCTTGGAAGTAATAGGGCAGTTTTGCAGAGTTCTCAGAGATTGGAAAAACAAGGAGTATTCGTCAAAGCCATTCGCTCGCCCACGGTGAGGGCAGGAAGCGAAAGGTTAAGGCTCACTTTTAAATCGACGCACAGCTTCGAAGACATAGACAAGTTATGTAAAATACTTTGGGAATTGAACAGTGAATGCAAATATATTCATTACGGGAACTGATACTTCCGTTGGAAAGACTCTCGTCTCCGCCACTCTCTGTCTGAAGTTGGGTTGGAAATACTGGAAGCCTCTTCAATGTGGCTTCTCTGAAGAGGCTTCTGGAGCAACCGACAGTGATTGGGTAAGAAACTATATTGATCCAGGAAAAGTTTATCCAGAGGCCTACCGATTTTGCAGTGCTCTTTCTCCCCATGCGGCGGCGGCGATAGAAGATAGGACCATCCATTTAGAACTTCTATTGAAGAAGGGTCAGCAAATGAATCATACGATTATTGAAGGAGCAGGGGGCCTTCTCGTTCCACTCAATCAAGAACTCTTACTTATAGATTTAATCCAAAAATTAAAATGCCAAACTCTCCTTGTTGTTAGATCAGGGCTTGGAACCATTAATCATACTTTGCTGTCAATAGAAGCGCTGCGGAGCAGACATATTGAACCTTTGGGCATTATTATGGTCGGAGATCCTAATCCCGCGAACCGTCAAGCCATTCAATATTATGGAAACGTAAAAGTGCTGGGTGAAATTCCCATGCTGCAAAATATAAATCGTCCCGCATTGTGCGAGGCCGGAAAATTGATAAATTTGAAGGAGAACTTTAATGAATATTGTGAACACGCTCAAGGTCATTGTCGATAATCCCAGAATTCATGCATGCTGGTTAAATAGCCTATCCTATCTGGAATATCGAGGTTTTCGAAAAATTATTCGTTCTCGCACGACAAAAGAAATATCTCTGCAAATTCTGATTCATAGCGCGGAAGAAGTTCGCCACTCTGTTTTCTTTAAGAGGCAGGCAGTGAAAATAGGAGGCAATGATTTTATCCATTTCGCGGAAGAGTCCCTGCTGGCTTCCCAAGCTCTGAAAAATTACTTTTATAAAATAGACGCCAGAACGATGGCGGCAATCGAGGGAGTGCAGGGGTCCCTGCTCTCAGAGGCCGCTTATTCTGTGATAACCTGGCTTGTGGAGACCCGGGCTCTTTCATTATATGAAGAGTATGAGAAAATACTGAGAGCCAGCTCAGCGCAGTTTTCGCTCTCAAGTATTCTTCGTGAAGAAAGTTTGCACCTCAAAGAAATAGGAATCTCAGCCGCAAGGTTTCTGCTCGAGCAAGGATTTGACCTGCAGTTCATCGCCGCAATAGAAAAAAGTGAATTCGAAAAACTCTGGATCGCGATACAGGAAAGCTTTGAGGTGAGGCCGTGAACATCTGGCGTCCCTATACGCAAATGTATCGGGCTGAGCGGCAGGAAATGGTGATGTCTGCTCGGGGCTCTTATCTTTATCTCAAGAATGGACAAAAGATTTTTGATGGAATTTCGAGTTGGTGGGTTATTACCCACGGTCATTGCCATCCCGAAATCACCGAGGCTATTTCCTCTCAGACAAAAAAGATGGATCAAGTGGTTTTTGCAAATTTCACCCACGAGCCTGTGGAAATGCTAGTTCAGGAGCTCAGTGATATATTGCCAGAAAAACTTGATTCCGTATTTTTTTCCGACAATGGATCCACATCTGTGGAAGTGGCTATGAAAATGGCGTATCAGTATTGCCA
>DATBTE010000099.1:0-1566 GCA_036559425.1 Pseudobdellovibrionaceae bacterium
ATTGGTATTGCCTTCAGCCCAAGTGAAAGCCAAGTAATTCATCGCTTGGACATGTTTTGGATCCAACTCTAAAACTTTTTTCATTTCCGTAATAACTCGATCTTTTTTTCCAGTGCGATCAAAGAGGGTGCCGTAATAGAATCTTAATTGCGCACTCTCCGGAAACTTTTCAACAGCATCAGTTAGCATAGTGATGGCTTTATTGTATTCACCGCGCTCATCTAATAAAGAAGCATACATTGCATATAATTGAGCTTGATCTTTACGTTCTTTCAGTGCGCTTTCAACCACTTCTACAGCGTCACCTAATCGCCCCTTGTTTTTCATCATATAAGCGGTATGAACCATAGCTTCGCCAAAGAATTGGCTGGCAGTAGGAATCTTTTTAAATTGATAGATCGCTTTTTCATAATCTTTGGTCTCTTCATAAACAGCACCTAGATAAAAACGTATCTTATCCGATTCTGGAGCATCACGAAGGATATCCTCTAACTTTGCGGCGGCGGCAATAAAATCTTTTCTTTCAATCAAGATCAAAGCCATCTTAAGTTTAATATTTAAGCTATCCTCTGTCGTATTCTCAAGAATCTGATATTGCTCATAGGCAAGATCATATTGTTCACTTTCCACATATATTTGAGCCAAAATTTCAGCCACTTTTCGATTCGGGCCTTGTTCTTTTTGAAATTTTCTATAAAGCGCGAGAGCTTTCTCTTCTTGACCTTTTTGGGTATAAAAAGAAGCAATGGCCACGTATCCGTCTAAAAAGTCGGGTTTCAACTCAATTGCCTTTTGATAAGCTTTCATAGAAGCTTTTTGAAAAACTTCTCCTTTTTGCTCTGAGCGCACTCGGCCAATATAATAATATGCCAGATGAGGAGTTGAATAATCTTCATTCTTAATCAAAGATTCAAAAAATTTCACAGCCTTATCGAACTGTTTGATTTCAGTATAAGCCGCTCCCAAATAAACGGGGGCCTCCACATTATGGGGTTGCACTTTTAGTACATATTCATATTGGCCTATGGCTTTCGGAAAAAGTTTCAAAGATAAATAGAGCCCCCCTAAGAGCAAGCGTCCTTCGATATTTTTTGGGTCTTTGCGGATCGACTCTTCGGCTTGGGTCAACGATTCCGTGAATTGTGCGGTCTTAAAATACTCTGTTGCCAAGCGGATGTTCACCATGGGCGACTCTTGGTCATAAAGAAGAGCCATTTTGAAAGCATCGATAGCTTTGCTATGATCACCATCAAGACTATAGCTTTCTCCCACCGTAAAGTAATAATCCGCTTGAGTTCTAAGATAAAAGGGATCTAAAACCGTTGTCGTACCTTCGCCTCCACTTTGCAAATGTGGAGTAAATGCCGCAGGAGCCCTGTTTTTATCATTAAAAGCGGCATCATAGTAAGGAGCCGTATCTGAATCCTGAAGTGTCGCGCAAGCTGAGAGGATGAGTAGTAGCGCTAATACTATGAAGGGAGGCCTTGTCGAGCGATGAAGCATGAAAACTCCTTAGTCACTCAACTTTTCGGAGCCTTCAACAGGGCACTTAAACAGAATTGATGA
>DATBTE010000100.1:0-1732 GCA_036559425.1 Pseudobdellovibrionaceae bacterium
ACGAATGCATCCAACCATGGCGGAAGTTAAAATACACAGGGGTTCATATGCCTGACGACACATATCGATACTCTGATGCCAGCCCGCTTGAAGGGCGCGTATATGGCTATCGGGCGCAGTGCCGGAGACAGATGGCGTCACTGAAGAGCAGCGGACCGTAATTCTTGATTTCGTCCGGAGGTTTTCAAGTCGTGTACTCGAGCGCGGCGGTTACATAATTCATGGGAGTCATCCGAGTTTTACACTAACTTTACTTGAATCGGCAAAGCTGCATCAGGAGCAAGGAGGTCGGAAAGACTCACTAATTCTTGCGACTTCCCGATTTTGGTCGAAGAATCCGGCGATCGTTCCTGTAGATGAGTGGCGCAAAACCGCAATAGTTTACGAGACGCCGGAAGTATCTGGAAAGAATGCACGCGATGACAGTGTAGAGCTTCTTCGTAAGTGGATGGCCGGCCAAAGCAGACATACAATTTATCGCTTGAACGGGCAAACCGCCCCTTTGTGATTGGCCGAAAAAATTCTCCGCAGATCCTGTACCTTTCTCGTTTACAGGTTTAGAGTGTCTTGATCTTTACTGTTGTGCAGATGTTGATCAGGCGTATACGAACAGGCAAGCTCTTCAGATTAATCGTTCACTTGGTATGACATAGGGCAAAGTCGTCAAATATGATCCATGGATTAATGGAACGTGGCCATAAGTGGTTCGTCATTCTAGTTTTTGAATAATCATAATCTAAATTTATTCATTTGATATCGGAAAAAAGAGAAGTTTATGGCATTACGACTACCTTTAGTTGGAGTAAGAATTCATCTCTCCGGCTCCATTCCTGACGATTCAACTCCGGAACAAATAGACGGTATACACTCATTTGTTCAAAAGCTCGCTAGTAAAATATTTAGTGAAGGCGGAACAATTATTCATGGTAGCCATCCTTCATTATTGAAACCTCTGGAAAATTCAGCAAGAAGTTTTGTTGACAGCGGTGGAACCAAGGATGCTCTTACTTTAGTCCGAGCTCAAAAGTATACCGAAACCACTGAACAACTGGCGGAAATTGACTTTCAACGTCAATATGCAGTTGTTCAAATCGTTCCCGCTATGACTGGCAATCCAAATGAGAGTTTAATACCCATGCGTGAATGGATGGCAGAAAGATCTGACGTTATTATCTGCATTGGCGGAAAATGGTGGGATACCGATAAGGTTCGAGCAGGAGTTCCTGCCGAACTCGACGCGATGTTGGAGCAAGGAAAGCCAGGATTTATCGTGGCGGGTTTTGGAGGTGCAATCAAAGGGTATATTGATGAAGATTTAGCTTTGCTTTCTCGGCTCAAGAACGGCCTTCCTGATATGAAAAACCGAGAAATTGCCGAAAGTACCTCTGTAGAGAGTCTTGTGGAAACTATCATTTCACAGCTAAAGCTTTTACCTCTTGTTCGGCAAAGCGTGTCAAGGGGGCGTAATTTCCGAATTTTGGTCCTTGATGGTGGTGGACTGCGGGGAACCTTTACGGCAGCAGTACTTGCTAAGTGGGACGATATGATCAAAAGCGGCGGCGGTAACGAGTTGGTTAAGCATTTTGACCTCGTAGCAGGAACATCCACTGGAGCAATTCTTGCCATAGGACTTGGTCTTGGTTTGAAACCCATCGATATACTGCAGTTCTACCGGAAACAAGGACCAAAGATATTTCCTAAAGACAGAAAGTTGCGACATTGGCTAAAATCG
>DATBTE010000101.1:0-2416 GCA_036559425.1 Pseudobdellovibrionaceae bacterium
AAACGTAGCTAAACATATCTTCTTGTTGGTCTTGTTTATATCCGCGCATGCGACATTATTACGAAATAATTCTAAATATGAAAAGAAAAATCCTGGAGGTGGAAAAACAGGCCCGAAGGGCCGTTTTTCACCGACCTGTTAGTCTTAAATTACGATACCAAGAAAACTTTAAAAATGTTTTCTTGGTTCAACGCCGGCTTTTACCCATCAATATTGATGTTTGTAGCCAATTTAAGAAGAAGAAGAAGCTCAGTAAATCAAATTTAGCAATTTTGAAGATTTTAACTATAAAATAAAGGTCTAAAACGTCTTATTCCGCTGGCTTAATTTTTGCGGAATTAGGCTGTTTAGACCTCAACTCCAAATCACAAACTTGGATTTTTGTTTCATACTCATCCTGACGTGCCATAAGCACAGTACGATAACTCTTCAAACGTTCAAGGCGATCCTTTAAGAATTCTTCTGAGACTCCAATGATCTTTTTCTTTTCTTCAAGACCTATATTTTTGAGATCTTCATCAGGCGTAACATATTCGCGTTTTTCGGTCCAAAGCAGCTTACCGTCCCCTCCGTTTTTTGTCTCACTAAGCTCAGCTCGACAATCTTTTAAGGATCCATATAGGCCACGATTGTCAAGATAACGAGGGCCACCATAAACTTTTGCTTCAAGGCTATAAACGTCCAGCTCCAGTGCTCGAAGTTCCTCATTCATCATCACTTTACGCTGGTAGATCATATCCCCGTCCTTCAATCCGATCACTCCACCTCCCGCAACCGGGGCGCTAAGATCCACTTTAGTATCCAGATCCCGCGCCTTGTTGGGCGATGCACAGGCACATAGTAAAAAAATAAAAAATGTAATTTTCATTTTTAATTTCATTTATTTCTCCGATATCTAATCGTTTAGCTTGTCCCAGTGGGCTTCATGGGCAAGACGTCAAATTGGCAGTACGCTTTGCATTTTAAACAATCACAGCTAAGTTGGCAAATCGAATTGATGCTGGCTAAAACTAACAAGTTTGATACCCATGATGAAGCTTAAAAATAATCCTAAAAATGATCTCTGTTCGAACAGCCCTGTTAAAAAAACAGAGTATTGTTTAACTATTATTCGCTCTGCATTAATGAGCTGGGCCTTTATCGGACACCTGACTCGTCATGATTTTTGCAGCTCTTCCTAAGTAAAGAGAGAAATCTCAAACAGGGGGAATCATGATAAGTTTCGACAAGAAGTCAGATCCGATCCTTGATTGGAATCAGATCACGATTGAGGTGGTCCGCGCTGGTGGGGATATCGGCCCAGGCTTTCCCTCTAGAAACATGGCTATCGTTCACGCTGCTATTTTTGATACCGTCAATGCGATTAAGCCGACGGCGGAGTCTTATCTTTACCATCAAGAAGCTCCGCGCTCGACGAACCTCGAGCTTGCCGTGACAGGTGCTGCTTATACTAGTCTGGTGGCGCTTTATCCGGCTCAAAAGAATCTAATTATGGAAAAATTACTGCGAGAACTTTCGCAAGCTAAAGGCGGTCCTTTTAAGAACAACCCTAATAAAATCTTGAGCGATTCCAGTTTTGGTTTTGGAGAAAAAGTGGCGGCCGTGATTTTGGCCAGTCGACAAAACGATGGCTCGAACATCGAAATCCCTTACAATCCACCGCCGAATCCTGGAGTATGGCTGCCAACTTTGCCTGATTTCACCCCAGCTTTGGGAACAGACTCTTTTTATCTCCCCGAGAAATTTCTCAAAATGAGATGACTGCTCAATAAGCGAACAACGCAAGGCCTATTTTCGGCAGCTACCTTTTTAAAAGCCTTTAGAATTGCATAAATGATGTTCAGACAGGCATGACGCTTGCTCATTAAAATATCAGGAGAAGAGGCCTGGAGGTTTCGTGAAAACATCTTTTTATAGTATTGTATTTAGCATAACCCTGACCTTTGGGTGTTTTCCAACGGGAGCTCAAGAGGAAGGACCCTTAGCCCCTAATGGGTCTTCGTTCGCTAGTGAGTTAAAAAGTAATTTAAAACAAACTTATGAAATTATTCTTAATCAAAACTCCTCTACCCTTGAACGGAACCAGGCGATAAACTTACTTTTCGAAAATGTAGAAAATATCTGTATCCAACACTGTGACATAGCGGTAAAGACTTTATCAGAATTTAACGACCAGTTTCCTGCTGACGAAAAAAAATCTCAAATGGAAAACCTTATTAAAATCTCAACTGGGAGAGAAGTAAGCAACCAATACTTAGACAAAGTTATTGCGCCGCTAAACTTCGCAAAGAAGCTCGAAGACGTTTACAACAAAGATCCCGAGGGAATTAAACTAAAAATACAAGCATCAATTCAAGCTGTAAAAGTAATAGTGAATTTTGAACAAGTAGCTATATTTAAAGCAATGTCAGCAGAT
>DATBTE010000102.1:0-4320 GCA_036559425.1 Pseudobdellovibrionaceae bacterium
ATCGGTCATCGCTCGCACGGTCGTGGATAGTGGCGGTTGTGCTTTTTTACCCATTCCCTATATCTTAAATGAAATGAAGCTTGAAATTTTAAAGGTTATAGGACCTGAGGAAGGACTCTGGAAGCACAGTTTGAGTTTAATTTCGAGAAAACAAATAAAATACGACCCGCTTTTTGAGGAGATCAAAAACAATTTAATCAGGCTCAACACCCCTTTCAAACAAATCAATATATGAAATTCTCAGTTTGGAAGGGTTGTTCCCGTTCCTTTTCCAGATCAAAATCTTTGGGTAAAAAAAAGCGATTGAGGTAATTGAGAAGGGCCAATGAATTAAAACCATCAGAACAATATGACACATAGCCATCGGGACGCACTAGTATCAGTCCATCTTTATAAATTCCAAAAGTTTGAAAAACAGAATAAATATCGGGTTTTTTATCCAAAGTATATATTTTAATTCTTACCTCAAAATAGCGCCTGAGTATATCAGTGGCCTCTCGCTGGGCTTGCTGACCACCCACCACATAAGCTTGGAAGGAACCATCTAGAACCTCCTCACAGAGACGATCTCCCGCCTTACGTACTGAGTCCGAACAGAAACACTGTTCGCTCAATTTGCTTTGGCGGTAATGAATTCCAATTTGAGAAACCGTTCTAAAGATGAAAGACCTAAAAGTCCTGCTTTTAACCAGGGTTTTAAGAACTGAGGCCAGAATATAAAGTCTTAAAAAACGCAGCCAAGCACTTCTTCCCGTCACAAAACCAAAGACGCGATCTGTGGAGCGCAGAAGTTTTTTTGCGATGGGAAATCTTTCTTCATGATAAGTCTCTAAAAGGTTTTCTCGGGCTCGCCCTTCTAATACCCAAGAAATTTTCCAGGCTAAGTTAAAGGCATCCTGAATACCTGTATTCATTCCTTGTCCACCTGCGGGACTATGAACATGTGCCGCATCCCCCGCAAAAAAACAGCGCTGCACTTTAAAATGAGGGATACTGCGATGATGCAGCTTGTAGGTGGAAATCCACAGGGGGTCCGATAGGGTCATGGGCACTTGAGCCTGCTCTGCAATTTTTTTGGCAATAGTCTCAAATTCTTTGTCGGCATTCTCCGGCACATCATCCGGCAAGATGCCAATGGCGCGAAATCGTCTCGTGCCATACATGGGAAAAAATCCGGCGAAACCCTGCTGTGAAAGGCAAAGAGTGATATGGTGTCGTGAAATATTTCCTCGGAGCGCCACATCCGCCAATAAGAAGCGATTTTCATATGTTTCACCTTCAAAAGGTATGCGAAGCAAAGTTCTGACTGCGCTTCTGGCTCCATCCGCAGCCACTATGTATTTCGCCTGAATGATTTCCAACTTTTCAAATTCGTGAATCACCGCTGTTACAGAATCAGCATGCAATTGCAATTCCACTAATTCTTTCTGCCATTCCACTTCAGAGCCCTGAGTCTTGAGTTTTTCCCATAATAATTGCTCGGTTTTGCATTGCTCTAAAATCAATAGATAAGGATACTTGGTAAGACCTCTTCCATAAGTGATAAGGTCTACGGTGGCGCGCAATTTTCCCCGTACCACCAAATCCAAGCCCTCTGCGGGATGCCCTGGCTCTATAGCTTTTTCGGCAATTCCCAATTGCTCAAAAAGTTCCAACGTCCTCGCTTGAACCGCTAAAGCCTTGGATCTTGTTGTAATAGTTTTATTTTTTTCGATGATTTTAAACTTCACACCGTACTGTTGCAAAAGGCAGGCGAGAGTTAGACCTGTTGGCCCGGCGCCAACGATCAAAACGTCAACATCGGTTTGATGTGTCATAGATGGCTCCCGACGCAAAAGCATATCGACTTTCAAAAGTGAACCACTTATAATAGCAAAAAAACAATTACCTTGAATGGAAGATTTGCATGCAAAAAATTAAAGTCACCAATCCTGTAGTGGAGCTCGATGGCGATGAAATGACTCGCGTAATCTGGTCCTTTATCAAAAATAAACTTATTACTCCCTATCTTGATATCGATATCAAATATTACGATTTAGGCATGGAACATCGTGACGCCACAAATGATGAAGTCACGATAGCTGCGGCGGAAGCCATTAAAAAATATAACGTGGGTATTAAATGCGCGACGATCACTCCTGATGAAGAGCGCGTAAAAGAATTTAAATTGAAACAAATGTGGAAATCACCCAATGGTACGATTAGAAACATTTTAGATGGCACCGTTTTCCGCGAACCTATCGTGTGTAAAAACATTCCTCGCTTAGTGCCAAACTGGACCGCTCCGATTTGTATCGGCCGTCATGCCTTCGGCGATCAATATCGCGCCACCGATTTTGTAACCAAGGGTAAAGGCAAACTGACTATTACTTTTGAGCCGGAAAACGGTGAAAAAATTTCCCATGAAGTTTTCAACTTCAAAGGCGATGGCGTGGCCATGGCAATGTACAATACTGACGAATCTATTCGCGGTTTTGCCCGTTCTTGCTTCAATATGGCGTTGACTAAGAAGTGGCCTTTGTACTTTTCTTCAAAAAATACAATTCTGAAAAAATATGACGGCAGATTTAAGGATATTTTCCAAGAGCTTTACGATAAAGAATTTAAAAATCTCTACAAAGATGCTGGCATCACTTATGAACATCGCTTGATTGATGACATGGTTGCCTCGGCCCTAAAATGGAATGGCAATTTTGTATGGGCTTGTAAGAACTACGATGGAGACGTTCAATCAGACACCGTAGCACAAGGCTTTGGATCATTAGGTTTGATGACTTCAGTGCTAGTTACCCCAGATGGTAAAACCATAGAAGCCGAGGCAGCTCACGGGACAGTGACTCGTCACTATCGTCAGCATCAACAAGGCAAACCAACCTCTACCAATCCTATTGCATCCATCTTTGCATGGACCGGTGGCTTAGCCCATCGTGGGAAGTTGGATAATAACCAAGAGCTCGTGAATTTCGCTCATACTTTAGAAAAGGTCTGCGTTCAAACAGTAGAGTCTGGAAAGATGACAAAAGACTTAGCGGTATGTATTTACGGAGAGAAAACAACTCCAGATCAATACTTGAATACAGAAGCTTTCTTGGAACTTTTAGATAGCAACCTAAGAAAATCCCTTACGGAAAAATAAATTTCCAGCATGCACAGCTTAAATCTTGTATTTGGCAGGATTTAAGCTGTACCTATAAATAATGATGGAACATATCGAATTATTATTCAGATGGATTTTGGGGCTACAACTGGCCTTTTGGGGATTGAACGGTTTTTTTCACTGGAGACCCGTCTCCCCTTCAGCAAAGCCTATTAATGATTTTACTGAGGCTTGCATAAAAAGTAAATTCATCATGCCAACGGTAAAGAGTTTTGAAGTTATTTTCGGAATCTTTTTAGTGGCAGGATTTTGTACGCCACTTTCCTTAGTGGCCCTCGCTCCGATTATATTTGTGATCAGTGGTTTGCATTTATTTCATAACGCAAGGCCATGGCCAGTGATTACCGCCATTACAATGCCTTTTTTAGCTCTGGTTATTTTGAATTATGAAAATTGGCGAATGTTTTTTCAATTCACAAAATACAATTTATAACTAATTTTATTTAACAAAGTCTTGAGCGGATTTTCCCAGATCTAATAAAATTTTCTGAACTTTATCGTAGTCTTCTAAATTGGCATCTTTTAGATCATCCATGTGATAGAGATCGAAAAGAATTTTAGCTCCTTTTTTGTCTTTCGCCATTTTCTTAAAAGCTTCAATCATCTTCTGGCGAAGTTCAGGCGGAAAACCCTTGCGAATAACTACAGGATCATTCGGAATAGGATCCGTCTTTGCAAGAATCACTACCTGGTCAAAGATATCAGGGAATTGGGTCATCACCAGTTTGCGCGCATCCTGCGGAACGCTACTTTCCTCAGGAATGTGATAAGTGGCACCCGCATCCACCTGTCTCTGATAGACCATGGTTGCCACGCTGTCATGACGGCCAGCAAACACCACCTCTTTGGGTTTTACATTCTTTTCTTTCAGAAGCTTTGAAGGCAGCACAAAGCCCGAACCTGAGGAGGGGTCTACAAATGCTATTTTCTTGTTATGGAGTTCCTGCAAAGTTTTCGGCCCATCTTTTCTTACTATGATCTGGCCACAGTAGGTACCTCTCTTCTTATAGAACCCTGTCAGTACCGCTTCAGCACCATATTTTTCATGGGCTAAGAGATAACCAAAAGTATTCATAATAGCGATATCCGCACGTTTAGATCCCAATGCTTCAATCACCGCAATAAAACTTGATGGGACGTTGACAACAATGGGAAGTCCTGTT
>DATBTE010000103.1:0-1555 GCA_036559425.1 Pseudobdellovibrionaceae bacterium
CAACGTAAGGCAAAGTTTAGGAGAGTTGCATGAGAGACGCCGGGACGGTGACACCATGGAGCACTATCGTTCCGGTGACCATGGCCGAGGAGCCTACCTACGTTCCTGAAGAGGATCGTGAGCGGATAGTTGCTTATCAGAAGTACAATAGTCTTTACTGGTCTGAGGACAGGGCGGTAGAGATTGTTAGGGATGCAGAGGATGGAACACCTCTCTACGTTCCTCGTCCTAAGATGATCGTGGATACTACTGCTCACTATCTTCTTAAGGGATTGACGATTGATCTGGAAGATCCAGAAAGCCAAAGCGAGTTAAATAGGTTTCTCCAAGCCTTCTTTGATAGAGAAGCTTTCTTAGCTAGGTTTAATATTGCCAAGCTTAAGGGAGTAGCTCTTGGAGATTGGATTTTCCACATTACGGCTGATCCCTTGGCTCCCCCTGAGCGACGTATAACCTTAAACACCGTCGATCCGGCAGCTTATTTCCCCGAGTATCATCCGGATGATCAGGAAACTCGAGTCGGGGTTCGCTTGATGGAGCCCTGGGTCGATCCAGCTGATACCAGTAAAACTTTGGTTAAGGTCCTGTATTATTTCTTCGACTGGCAAAATCCTGCTGATCGTCGCGTGTGGCGAGAAGAGGCTATTTGGGAAGTTGAAGATTGGTGGAATCAGGCTAAGGCTAAGAAATATAAGAATCTTTTACCTCTCGAGCCTCTTGACGAACGTATTACTGAGATTCCAGTCTATCACTTCAGAAATGCTGAGTGGGATGGGTTCCTTTTTGGTAACAGTGAATTAAAGGGTGTTGAGAAAATTTTCCGTGGTATTGACCAGGCTATTTCCGATGAGGAGATTGCTCTTGCCCTGGTTGGGCTTGGTGTCTATGCCACTGATGCTGGTCGACCTACTGTTAATGGACGGGAGGTAGATTGGGTAGTTTCTCCAGGAACTGTTCTCGAAGTCCCGGGCGCCACTATGATCAAGCGCTTAGAGGGAATCACCTCAGTTACGCCTGTGCAAGACCACTTGCGATATCTAGACAGTGCTTTGAAAGAAGCTACTGGTACTTCAGATATTGCTTTGGGCGTGATTGACGCTCAGACTGCTGAGTCTGGTATTGCCCTCGCCATTAAGTTTATTCCCACACTTGCCAAGATTGAATACAGGGATCAGTCTGGGTTGGCTAAGCTTACTCAGATGTGGTATGACCTTACTTCATGGTTCCGAGTATTTGAAAGTGTTGACTTCGGTGATACACTTATTCTTCCTCGGATTGGTGAGAAACTTCCAGTTAACCATGTTCAGGTCTTCAATGAGTTAAATAACCTCTTCGATCGTAAGATTATCAGCGCTCAGTTCTATAGGGATGAGTGCGAGCGAAGGTTGGGTTATAACTTCCCTGAAAACATTGCTAAGCAAATCTTGGATGAACAGATTGCCCAGCTTGAGATTATGCAACGTCAGATGCAGATTCAAGCTTCAGTTGCTCCCCCAGATAGCAATGGCGATCAACCTAACCAATCAAATAACAAAAACAGAGTCAACGAGTCCAA
>DATBTE010000104.1:0-7147 GCA_036559425.1 Pseudobdellovibrionaceae bacterium
TGGATTTTAGAAAACATCTTCAACCCAGTTACCGCGAAACTTTTGCCCGACTTGCTTTGGGTCAGACTCCTGATGCCCTCTATATTGGGTGTTCTGACAGTCGAGTAGCGGTAAATGTTTTTGCTTCGACGGATCCCGGAGATCTTTTTGTCATTCGAAACGTAGGCAATTTAGTTCCGCCTTGTGGAAAAGATGGTCACTCGACAGCTGATGAGTCAGAAGCCGCGGCGATTGAGTTTGCGCTGGGAACTTTGAATGTGTCTAACATCATCATCTGCGGGCACTCTGAGTGTGGGGCTATGCAAGCTCTTGCTGGGGGAAGAGAAAAAGTTAAAGACAAAAATCTTCGCTCCTGGCTGCGGCATGGTGAGAAAGGATTGGAGGATCTGACTTTACGGAGGGATTTTGCAAAAACACTTTCAAAGCACAATAGACTTTCCCAGTTCAATGTTCTTCGGCAAATTGAGCATCTCAAAACATATCCCATTATACAGGAGCGCCTCAATCTAGGCACACTCCATTTGCATGCCTGGTGGTTTGAACTTAACCAAGCGGATGTCTATGCTTATGAACACTCTCAAAATCAATTTGTGTTATTTGACGAAGCGACAGGAGAACGAATTCTCGCTGGTCTCGAGAAGGATGCTTAAAGAAATGCGCCTTCACAGGATCGGCCACCTTTTGAATATAGGGTCACGCGTTGGGAAACCCATTTAAATATTTCCATCATTCTAAAAGTGACTATCTTCACAGAGCCGACAATATCGCCAATATAAAGGCGAACATATCCTTTCATGAGGGGGGATACCGTAATGCGAACAATTGTATTTCGAGTATATTTATTTGAATAAGTGAGCAAGTCCACAAGAGGATTAGGCGGAAACCCTAGTGAAGTACTAAATCCTGTACTGAAATTATCTGTTCCTTCTGATTTAAAGACAGGCACTACGGGAGGATAAAATGAATTCCCCGTTTTGACAGTTACTGGCTGGGTATTCTCTTTTTGAAAGACAGTGAGACCCGCTCTCACTACGATAGCGGCTATGGAAATGACAGCAGGCGTGTAAGAAAATTTTTCCGAATTATGAAAGATTTCAAATACGAAAGCTTTATCTGTCTTGTTGTAGCCAAAGGAAAGCCCTAGTTCCTCAGATCCGCCCATCCCATTATATTGAACTCCATTTTCAATTAAAATCCCCAATGAAGCTGAAACTCCAAATTCATTTGATTCCAGCAAAAGTGGAGCTTGATTCCAGAGTTTATAGTCTAAGGCCTGTAACGTGGCTTGTACGGCATTATGTGAGTTTTCTTTGAAGGTCACTTTGTCTTTAGGTGCAGAAGTTTCCGAAGATACGTTTTTCTTAAACAGCGTTACTACGGAATCCTTCACAAAACTCAAAGTATTCCCTATGATGCTTCCGGCTCCAAAAGCAAATTTCGTGGCATTAAGAGCGCGCGCGACATTCTTTAAAAACATTATTCTTGTTTTTTTGAATTGTTCTTTCTTTTCGGCGGAGAGTGTCTCATAGCCTGCTAAAGGATTCACTTCAGGGGGAATAACGCCGCCTTTATGAAGAATATGCTCTCTAACATGACTTGGAATTGTCAGTCCCAAGGCTTCTTTCATCTTACTCACGTCTGGGGAGCTTTCAATTACGTAGCTAATTTTATCCGAAACACTAATGACCAATGAGTCGTGATTTTGCTGCTCATGAGCCGCAGGAAGTTGCACTTGTTGAAGTTGGCTGGAATTCTCTTGAGACCATGCTTTCGAACTTGGTAAGGTAAAACAGATCGCTAATGCGAATAATAGTGCCGCACAGTTCATACTCAGTAACTCCCATTTTCATTGTCCAACCTACGTCCCTATGCTTGGGGGCTTATTTGATTCGCAGCTGTAAATGCAATTTTCATGACCGGATTTAATGCATTTAATTGGATTTGAGCGCACTCGCAAAAGAAAATGACAAAATTTGTTAAACAATGTTCATATCTTTTACAGTGAGGGTGGACAGCTCTTCAGTCTGTTTAGGGATTTACGTTTTGGTCACCGCTCGCGGGTGAAAGGGTGCTTGGGCTTGCTCCGGTCTGTGGAGTTTTATCGGGAGCACTTTTGGTCGTGTCCCCGGATTTTTTAGGGTTGAGATTTTTA
This sequence comes from Pseudobdellovibrionaceae bacterium, assembly GCA_036559425.1. Taxonomy (GTDB): domain Bacteria; phylum Bdellovibrionota; class Bdellovibrionia; order Bdellovibrionales; family Bdellovibrionaceae; genus JACMRP01. The sequence goes on from DATBTE010000104.1 coordinate 2,153, forward strand.
TTTGCTCCCATGACCCAGAAAATGATTATAGCGATGAAAACGGCGGCCGTGATGATAAGATAAATAAGTCCCCCTACGCTTCTTTCCTTTTCTGGATTGTTTCCTGTATCTGAACGTAAGATAGACATATTAATCTCCTAAATTAAGTATTGAGCTATTAATATCCCTAGCTTTGGATGCTGAGATTCATCTTTAACGATTTCACTTTGCCAATCCCATAAACAATGAGTGCTTTGAATAAATAAGTCTGGCATAGTTCTATTCTGATGGGGTGGTATACAACTCACAAAGGAAACTATTCTCGATCCTAATTTTCGGAAATTTTTTCGAAGTATTTCCGGATAATTCAAGTGATCGAAAGGGTTTGAGCGCTTTACGGATTTCGTTGGAAAAAGTGTTACGAGAACGCGCACCAGATATGATGGAGGCAAGGAAATATAATATACCCCGTCCTGACCTTGAGGGTGGGGCCGATATTAAATACTGGAGCTCCATCAATACGCCTGTGTTGGCGGAAAATGGAGAAGTTGAATACATTATTCGCCGCGTGGAGGACCAGACGACGGCCGTTCATCAAGAGGGGGAAAGAAAGACACTCGAGCAGGAGCGTGATCTTTCTTTACTTCCTCCTTCGATCTTTTGGCAATTGTCGGCACGGATGGATATTTCAAACGCCTCAATTCTTCTTTTGAACGCTTTCTTGGATATTCTAAAGAGGAACTCTACGCTGAACCAGTGGTGAATTTCCTTCACTTCTGGTTGAAGACGACGAACATCTCAGAGTGGGGTTTGCTATGATGCTTGAAAGAAGGGGATATAACGTTCTGGTTGCAGCGGATGGCATATAGGCATTGTCTTTTTGCGAGCAATACAATGGCGATATTCACCTTTTACTGACAGATATGGTGATGCCGGGGCTCAACGGCTTTGAGCTTGCCAAGAGAGCTATGCTTATCCGAGACGATGTCCGCGTCATCGTTCCAATAGCTGAGTTTAGCTTAATAAATAAATCAATAATTTCAAAAATAAATATTTATTATTTATTTAAGGCGATGTCACTTTTTTTGTCGAAAATAATAACTCGGAAAAAAGCTAAAGGTTTTCCTCTAAAAGATCGATCAATAGTCTAGGTATAGCTGTGACACAGTTGGATAATCCCAAGCTACTTCAGAGACGTTTATTCAGGCAATTGCAATATCCAGCATTGAAATAATTAAATGAGGAGAAAAATTTATGAAAATATTTTTTAAGTATTGCTATGGTTTGCTTCGAGTGATTTTCTGTGTCGGTTTTGGCATAAGCCTTGCCGGTTGTGATAAGAATATAGATGCGAATTCGAATGAAGGTTCCGAGATCCTATTGTCCACTGATGCGGATTCATCATTCTCGATTTCCAAAAAAATCGGGCAAAGTTGTTCAACACAAACTTTTCAAGGATCTTCTACCCAGGAGAAGCCGGTGGACGTTCTCTTTGTGGTGGAGACTTCGCCGTCAATGGTAGATATCAGACCAAAAGTCCTTCAGGGCATCAACGGCTTTATCGCTGGGCTTCCGCTCAATTCAGATTTCAATATCGCGGTCATGCTTTCTCATGGAAGCACGTCCCATCTTTCCGGGAAATTATATAAGACCGCAATGGAGCCTCTGGTGTTGCAGTCTTCCCAGCTGACCAATGAGCAAATTCAAACGTATCTGACTGCAAAGTTGGCGGGGATGCCGTTTGATGCGGACTCTGGGGGTGGCGAGGAAGGAATGTTTTCTCTCTTCCGTGGGATTACAACGCCTTCCTTGCTGGAAGAATCTCGAGCTGCCTCTTTTTTCCGTGCTGATGCTGCGTTAAGTGTAGTTGTCATTGCGGATCGCCGTGATATCTGTGCCTCTGTTCCCGAGGGAGTTCCCGCAGAAACAGATCCGGTGAAAATCGACGCTCGCGTACGTGACTGCGAAGGGTTGACGGCTGCAGGACTGGTCAATCGCCTGACCCTCCTCAAAGGATCACAGCCTCTCCATATTACTGGGATCATTTACACCGATGCGCCGGCTCCAGAGGGAAAAGAGATCAGTTATGGTTATACAGATCTGATCAGTCTTAAAAGCGGAGTTGCAATCGATATTGCTCGCGATGATATTAGCGCGGGTATGGCGCCGATCATCGCTCTCGGGGGACAGTCTAGCCAAAAGGTATTCACTTTGACTCAAGCAGATGCAGATCCTTCGACTATAAAAGTGACAGTTAACGGTCAAGAAGCTCCATTCACTTTCGATGGCACCAAGGTCACCCTTACAGGAGCTATCTCTACAGGTGCGACAATTGTAATTACCGCTTGTTCAAAAGGCGAGAATCCGTATGTAGGGAATTGTAGAGTCTTTGAAAAAGCCGATCAATGGGACCATTGGACGCCGATCGCTTCCACTCAAGATTTAGAACTCAAAGATAAATCTGGCAATTTTTCAGTGGGTGCGGTCCGCAATTTAGTGATTAAAAATGTATCGGGAGCACTGAAGGTTCAGTCGGCGATAAACATTCCTTCAATCTCGTTCCTTTCTGGAAACAGCTATATCCGGCTTGCGGGCGATATCACCACTATTAGCGATTCAGCATCTGTGCGTATCGACAAAGCTGGCAATGTGGGTACTGTTTTGAACACGAGAGGGGGCATTCAATTGAATGCCCTGACTATTGGTTCTTATATCAAGGCTGCTGGCAACTCCTGCATTCGAGCGCGAAGCATAGGTAAAGTTCAATCTATGAACGGAACTAAAACCATCATAGCCAACGAAATTAATGAATTGTCGGCAGTAACAGGTGTAGTTCACGTCTATGGTGCAGTGATTAAATCCGTCATCGACACTGGTGGAAGAGTTTGCCTGCACAACGGCGCCAAGGTTGTGAATTCAAGCAATGTTTCAGGAGTCTTCGCTAAATGTGAACAATAGGGGTGATGAGACCGACTCCGGAAACTGGGTCGGTTTTTTATCTTATTAAATAGAGTCTTGTAGGATTTAAAAAAATAGGATGAAATAAAGAAAAGGAGACTTCCACTATGAAATTAAAATTGCCATTGATCGCTCGTATTTTATTGGGACTTATTTTTTTTATTTTCGGCTTAGCCGGTCTTTTGAATTTGATACCCGTCCCACCGGATTTACCCGAGCGCTTGGTCACTTTTAACACAGGGCTTGCGGCCAGTGGATATTTTATGACACTTCTGAAGGCGACGGAAACGATTTGTGGATTGCTTCTTCTCATGGGATCTTTTGTGCCATTGGCACTCGTCGTGCTCGCGCCAATAGTTATCAATATCATTCTTGTTCATGCTTTCATGGCACCCAGTGGTTTGCCGCTGGCGATAGTCATCGGATTACTTCTGTTTTATCTGTCGTTTTTCGCGCAACCTTATTCGGGGGTTATTAAACAACTCTTCCGACGCAAGTGAGGGGGCTCTACGTTCTTAATATTAAAAACTAGAACTTACAAAAGACTTCGAGGCAAAATCAAAAACATCAATTACATTTGAAAAGCCCTGTGAGTCGAGATTACCACCTACAAAATAGGCTTTGTTTCCATTTACTGCCACGGCAATATTAGTTCTCGCTTGGGAAAGAACACTCGTTGACCACGTGTCCGTTGATGAATCGTAGATATCGACCTTATCCGTTCCCTGACTCCCATTCGCCTCGCCGCCGGCAAATACCGCAATCACGCCGTCACTCGCCCCAACTAAAAGCTCGCGTGGGGTGGAAAGCGTGGCCGTAGACCACGAGCCATTTGATATATCATAAATATCCACTACGCCAGATGCGGAGCATGGCCAACAGTCTAACTGCCCTCCCGCAAAAAGAAGTTTTGTCCCAACTTTTACTGTGGGGAAGTACCTTCGCGCAACAGAGAGATTTTCTACGGTCCAGATTCCTGTACTAGGTTCAAAAACGTCTATTCTTGTGGTTTTCGTTACTCCGCTGCTATCTGGTCCTGACCCACCGGCAAAAAAAATCTTAGTTCCAACTGCAATTGCTGACATTCCGAATCGCGCGGCTGGTAGAGTTGCCGTGGACCAAGCCCCAGTATTGGAATTAAAGATATCGACAACATTAGAAGCACCTGTGGCTGTGGATCCCCCGGCAAATACTGCATATCCGTCAGACGTCACACCGGCAGCCAAATCTAACCTTGCTGTGGACAAAGAAGTTGCTGACCAAGTTTTGGAACTGATATCAAAAATATCAACTATAGAAGAAATCGCGCAGGAAGAATATCCCTCTGATTCGCAAGCTTCTCCTCCAGCAAAAATCGCTTTATTTCCGACGGCTACTCCGACACCTCTCGCGCGTCGCTTAGACAAATTTGCTACATCCATTTTTCCAGTTGTGACATCTAGAACATCCACCGTGGAGTACATGGAATCGCTGTTGTAGCCCCCAGCCATGAAAACATACTTATCAAGACTTGCAGTCATAACAAAGCGACGTTCAACCGAAAGTCCAATCTGTCCAAGATCGTACTCGGGAGTGGAGTCATTTACACAAACGTTTTCAAATCCACGACTTCTAAAACCCGGCTTAATAACGGACATGTTGTAACAGCCAATCTCAACTCCAATTAGCAACTCACCACTCGAGTTCGGGCGTTCTTCTGCTGCAGTTAGAATCAAAGTTTTGGATGTAAGTCCGGATTGCACACTTGTTATTTGAACCGTGACATCACTAAAATCAGAGGTATTTGCGACTTTGCCAATAATCTTGAAGGTGCCAGCACTACCATTTTGCTCACTTTTTGATGTGCAACTTGCAATAGAAAATATCGTGCTGAAAGCCAAGAGTGTGGAAGCACCGGTTTTAAAAGGGGCCAATTCCACCGGTTTACCGGTCCCATGGACCAATGCCTAACGCCATAGCAAAAGGGACCGGATTCAATGGAAATTGATTTCCGTCGTAAAGGTTTCCTTCGATTTTATTTTCAAAAGCATTACAAATTGTCGAAAGTTCGATTGGAAT
>DATBTE010000105.1:0-5529 GCA_036559425.1 Pseudobdellovibrionaceae bacterium
CGTTTTGCCTTTCTAAGAACTGCCAAAAAAACTTATCTCCTTGCAAGCAAGCGACGGGCTTTATTCAAAGATTTTGTGCATTCACTTTTGCTCGAATATTTAGAAATCACAAATTGCCCGGAGTCCTCTTGAGGACAAACATAGCCTTGCTTATACTCTACACACTTATTAGACATAAGTTTTGCAGTGAAGAGGCGGCAAGTTTCTTTTTTAGGAATACTCAGCATTTCTTTTTTATTAGGAATGGTGGAGGTAAAAACCCACGTTTGGCTTTCAGCCCATGATTGAACGGAGTAAACGCCTGTGAGGAGAGTGAGTGCTAGGATTTTTTTCTTCATAGCGATTAGTTATAAGGGGGGAGTCAGAGAAAACCCACTGTTAGTATTCTGACAGGGATTTTTTTCATTTGCGAGAATAGGGAGTGCCGTGAAACTTGCGGAAACCAGGGGCTTACTGTTCTTGCGTCGCGTTGTTTATATCTGTTTAAAATGTATGCAAATACCTCTATGAAAAATAATGGAAGATATTAAATTTTCTTATATTCAATGTTCAAATAGTTCTTTATTAGACATGGGTTCCAAAATGGAACCTCCTCGGGAATATCAGATCATTTCATTTTTGTAAGTGATGAAATTGTTACGGAAATTACCAAAACATTTCTTGCATCTGGTGCCAATTTGGAATCTGATTCGCAATAGAAGGATTTCAAATTAGAAATCCATGGAATTTTTGGGGGGATCATGAAATTACAAGTATTCGCAGTGTTCATTTCTCTTGTTATTTCGAGTGGAGCATTCGCAGGTCAACGGTACCTAGTAGTAATGAAATCGGCTCAGTCATTTAAAACAGCTAATGTGGCTCTATCTCATAAATCAAATTTCGGATTTAGAGGTTTTGGTTTTGGTACCAGCCTCAGGGAATTTGAGAAAGTAGACGCCAAAGTTGTTGATCACTTAGCAAACCTGAATACTTTGGTAGTCAACGCTGAAGATTCAGAAATAGCAAAATTGAAAAATAATTCCGAAGTCGCCATGGTGGAAAAAGAAGTTTTCCATCCAGCCCCCAAGCCTATGAAAGGTTTTATTTCTTTTAATAAAAATTCAAAATTAACCTCTTTTGCAACTTCAAATTCTGTTTTGCCTCAACCTTGGGGGATTGCGGCAGTCAAGGCACCACAAGCTTGGCAGGCTTCAAGTAATAAAGGCCAAGGCGCTCGTGTTCTTGTTTTGGATACAGGTATAGATGCTGAACATCCTTCTTTGAAAGCAAACTTTGAAAAAGGTCGTGACTTCACTGGGCTCAGTGATGGGTCTGACTTCAGTGATAAGGTGGGACATGGTACTCACTGTTCTGGAACTATCGCCGGTGTTGAAGAAGCTTCTGGCTTTTCTGGCGTGGCTCCGGAAGCGAAACTTTTGATGGGACGTGTGTGTTCTGATCAAGGTTGCAGCAACGTTGCCATCGCTCAAGGTGTCAACTGGGGCATTGAAGAAAAGGTGGATGTGATCTCTATGTCTCTGGGGGGGATGTGGAGTACGCCGGCTGAAAAAACGGCAATCGCAGCGGCAGACGCTGCGGGTGTAACGGTTGTTGCCGCTTCTGGTAACAGTGGTACTGCGGTTGTGGGCTATCCTGCGGCTTTGCCAACAGTTATCGCCGTGGGCGCGATCAACGTAAAATTGGAAAAAGCAGATTTCTCTCAATACGGTCCGGAGTTGGCAGTTGTTGCTCCTGGAGTAGACGTGGTTTCTTCTGTTCCTCAAGGTACTGGTCGTGAGTCTGAAGTGATTATCACTATGAACAATTCTCCGCAAAGAGTGGTGAGCACAACATTCCAAGGCGCTAAAGAGCTAGATGTGCAGAATGATGTAGAACTTGTGGACGCCGGTTTGGCGAAGCCTGAGGACTTTGCAGGGAAGGATTTCACAGGGAAATATGCTTTGATCTCTCGTGGCGAAATCACTTTCGGTGAAAAAGTGAATAATGCGCTGAAAGCAAATGCTGCGGGCGCCATTATTTATAACAATGCTCCCGGTTTGATTCATGGAAGTTTGACTCAAGATGGTTCTACTTTGAATATTGCTGTTGCCATGATTGAACAAACTGTGGGCCAAGCATTGAAGGATGAATTGCTTGCTTCTCGTCCAGTATTAGCTTCTATTTCCACGGTGAAATCAGACTATGCCCATTTCGATGGGACTTCTATGGCAACTCCGCACGTAGCTGGGGTGGCAGCTTTGGTTAAAGCAGCTAATAAGAGTTTGACACCTGCTCAAGTTAAAGAAGTTTTCAAGAAAACAGCTCAGGTTTTGCCTGGTACTAATACCAAAAATGAATTGGGTTCAGGACTTATCGATGCCCAAGCGGCAGTAAGTGCAGCTCTAGGTCAGTATTAGACCTTACCAAAAGAATTAGAAAGAAAAGGACTCTGTTTAGGGTCCTTTTCTTTTTTTGTTCACTCCGCTCAGTATTTAAACAATCCTTTTGATAAACCCTTTTCAAGCCTTTATCCTGTCTGCAAAATAGAGGGATGACGACACATCTTCCTCAAATCATTCAAGATCTCGCACTTATTCTGGTGGTAGCCGCTACCGTAAGCCTGACTTTTAAAAAAATGAAACAGCCAGTGGTTTTGGGATACCTAGTGGCCGGTATGCTCGTGGGGCCTCATCAGGATTGGTTTCCAACGGTCAGCGATTTTGAAGGAATCAATGTCTGGGCTGATATCGGGGTTATATTCCTTTTATTCGCTATTGGCCTGGAGTTTAGCTTTAGAAAACTCTTAAGTGTCGGTGCTTCTGCCGGAATTACCACGGCATTCCAGGTCAGTGTGATGCTGCTGTTGGGTTTTGTTGCCGGTCAATCCATGGGCTGGAGTTGGATGAGTAGCTTGTTTTTTGGAGCGACAATCTCAATTTCCTCAACGACCATTGTGGTGAAGACCTTTGACGAGCTGGATTTGAAAGGACGCCGTTTTGTCAGCCTCGTCATCAGTATTTTGATTTTCGAAGATTTGGTTGCTGTTTTATTAATGGTTTTTTTAGCAACTTTAGCAATGAGTCGAGAGTTTCAAGGAATTCAGTTGTTAGAGCAAATCGCACGATTGGTTTTTTTCCTGAGTCTTTGGTTTATGGTAGGTGTTTTTGTTTTACCAAATCTTGTAAAACGTATTCGTCTTCTTTTGAATGCTGAGGCCACCTTGATCATTTCCTTAGGACTCTGTTTTTTAATGGTTGTGCTGGCCAGTAAAGCTGGTTTTTCGCCAGCTCTGGGAGCTTTTGTAATGGGTTCTTTGCTGGCCGAAACTAGCGAAGGGGAACGCATTGAGCGGGTTGTGACTTCAGTCAAAGATCTTTTTTCAGCAATTTTTTTCGTTTCAGTCGGAATGCTGATTGATCCCCGGGTTCTCATGGAACATTGGGCGAGCGTTCTTTTGTTGAGCTTGATGCTGATTTTTGGCAAAGTTTTTAGTGTCACCTGTGGTTCTTTGATTTCCGGTCAAAATTTAAAAACCTCTTTGCAGGCGGGATTGAGCCTGGCGCAGATTGGGGAGTTTTCATATATTATCGCAGGCCTAGGAATGACCTTGAAAGTGACCAATGAACTTTTATATCCTCTGGTTGTCACCATGTCAGGCCTCACCACCTTTGCCACTCCCTATATGGTACGAGGGGCTGATGGAATTTACTCTTGGATCGAAAAAATAGTGCCCATTCATATGCGTAAAGCATTGGATACCTACAGTCTTTTGCCGGCCGGTGGAGGGGGCCTTGCGACTCGACGTGAATACTTAAAAAACTTCGGCTTGAAGATGCTTTTAAACACAGTGGTTATCGTGGCTATTTTCTTGGCGTTCTCTGAGGGCCTGTTGCCCTGGGCGCAACAAAAAATAGTAAATAAGGGAATGACCCTTATCATTTGTCTGACCCTGAGTTTGATGGTTTCGGCTCCTTTCTTTTGGGCTTTGATTTTTAGTGAAGTTAAGGGCTACGCCTTTTCTTTAATTTGGCAAACTCGTGCCGTTCGTACCTCCCTTTTATTTCTTTCTTTATTTCGAAGTGTTTGGGGCGTGATTTTGTTGTCAGTTCTGCTGACTCAGTTTCTCCCGCAATTTCTTCCGATGGTGGTGATCCTGCTGGCGCTTTCGATATTCATTTTGATTTTTTACAACCGCCTGGAAAGGCTGTACGGAGCCATAGAGGGGCGCTTTTTAAGCAACCTTTATCGCAAGAGCCAAGAAGAAAAAGAAGCCCAAGAAAAGGAGTTGGCGAATGCCGAGATGTCGCCCCTGGCTCCTTGGGATGCCCACTTGGTTGAGTTCGTGATTCCTCAAGAAGCAAAATATGTTGGTTTCCCTCTCGAGAGTCTTTTGCTTAGGGAAAAGTATGGAGTCACCATTGCTTTGATTCGTCGTGGAGGGCACCGCATTACCGCTCCCGGTCGGCAGGAAATGCTTATGCCCCTGGATCACATTTTTGTTATCGGAACTGATGGACAGCTATTAAAATTTAAACATTTTTTGGATTTTGAAAGAATCAGTGAAGATATTGCAGGCTCCGGTCGCGATTACACCCTGGAACGTTATTTGGTCTCGGAAAAATCTCCCTTTGTCGGCAAGTCTATCCGAGCCTCAGGCCTTCGCGAGGCCACGAATGGCATTGTCGTAGGCATGGAAAGAGGAGGCCAACGTATTCTAAATCCCGATTCCGGGATAATTATTGAGGTGGGGGATTTATTGTGGATTGCAGGGGATCGTAAGTTGATTAAAGGTCTCATTTAAGATAGACCCTAAGCTATTATGACTGAAGAGCGTTTTATCGAAATTGAGACTAAAATAACCCACCAAGAATTTCTCATTGAACAACTCAACAAAGTGATTTACGAGCAACAAGGTAAGATAAACCAACTTGAAACAATCCTGACGGCGTTAGTGAAACGAACTCAGGAGATCATGAATCCAGAACCTGAAATTGGACCAGCCAACGATAAACCGCCTCATTATTAGATGTGATTTTTATTTAAGTCTGGGGCTGTTCTTGCCGATAGAGTCCCTGATGGCTATGAAAAATTCCGGCAAAATTCTTATTCTGATATTTCTTTTTGCGGGCCTTGTTTCCTGTCAGAATTCCATTCCGACGGTGGTCAACCTGGGCTCTTTGCCGAAGCTTTCATCCCCCGCCAATTCTAAGAACTTTAGTCAGCTCAGTGCGGCCTCTCAAAAGGAAGTCTTAGCCAGTGGCTATAAGGGAACCCTTCGCATCAGCCAACCTTTGGGACGCCTGCAAGCCACTACAAGTGATGGACACAAACTGCAGGGGACCGTGACTTTACAACAATAATTCAGCATCATGGACCATGGTTAAAATCTCTCACATTCTCGTCACTCATCAATATGAAGCGGAAGATCTGCTCAAGCTTTTACAAAAAGGAAAGAGTTTTGAAGATCTGGCTCGTCGTTTTTCAAAATGTTCCTCCGCAAAGGTGGGTGGCGATCTTGGTGAGTTAAAGCCAGGTCGGGCCGATGAGGAT
>DATBTE010000106.1:0-1856 GCA_036559425.1 Pseudobdellovibrionaceae bacterium
AACCCGGAGAGATTTTCATCAGTTCTATTCAGGCGCTGTGTCAAAAAACTCTTCCCTTCAAAGAATTGAAAGAAAACTCAACAATTTGGAGTGTAGGAACAGAACTTCCTGAAAAAATAGCCGGCTATTTAAATGCTCTCGGTTATCAATCGGCTCCTATGGTGGAAGACTCTGGCCAATATGCTTTAAGAGGGGGAATCATCGATATATTTTCCCCCGCACAAGAGAGACCCATTCGCATCGAGCTTTTCGGTGATCAAATTGAAAGCCTCCGTTTTTTTAGTACCCTGGATCAACGGAGCCAAGAAGAAGTGGCCAGTGCCGCCATTATTCCTGCGCGAGAAGTTCTTTTTCGCGATGATCATCATCAGGAGCTATTAAAAAAAGTCCGTGAAACTCTTGAAAATCGTAAAATCGACAGAGCCGAAGCGGAAGAGGTCTTACGTACTTTAGTGCTGAAAAACTATTTCCCTGGGGTGGAATTCTTACTTCCCTCCTTTTATAATAAGCTTGAAACAGCCTTAGATCATTTTAATTCGTCGCTCAATATTTGGTTATTGGATCCGATAGAAATTTCACGTTTTGCTGATGAGCTTTTGGCCGAAATGAAAAAGGATTTCCTAGCTGCTGAAACAGCCGTGATTCGCCCAAACTATAAAGAGTTCTTTGTCGCCTTCGATGAGCTCGAACTCCCGACGGACTCTCGTCAGATTTATTTGTCTAAGCTTGAATACATCGAGAACGAAGCTCCAGATCAAATAAAGATCGATTACCGCTCAGCACCTGTTACAGAGTTCTCAAATTTAAGCTTATCCTTTTCGCCAGGGTCAGATCCTTGGCTTCAAGCTGTGAAGCAGAAGCTCGTACGCTGGAAAGACGATCATTATAAAATTTTTATCGGCATTAAAAACCAATCACAAATGGAGCGTTTGGGTCACATTATTGAACGGCTTGATTTTAAACCTATAAAGTGTGAAGCCCAAGATTACCTCTGGGATACTTGGATCCACAATCAAGAGGCTTTGAATACAACCCTCCATATTATTCCACGCTATTTACCTGAAAGTCTGCGCCTGGAAGAAGAGCAAATTATCTTCCTACGGGAAGAAGACTTTTTTGGCCGCAAGCAAAGAGTCACTGAATCCTCCTCTGTAGAAGATTTCCAAAAACAAGCTAAACGCTTGGCCTTTGGAGATTTGAAACCTGGGGATTTAGTTGTGCATGTCAAACATGGCATTGGTATTTATGAGGGACTTAAGACGATGCCGATTAATGGCATTGATTCCGAGTTCATTCAAATCGGCTATAAAGACAAAGACAAATTATATCTCCCTGTTTATCGCGTCGGCCAGCTACAAAAATATTCAGGTGCCACTCAAACCTCTATCTTAGATAAACTAGGGGGCATTGGTTGGGAAAAAACCAAAACCAAAGTTAAAAATCAACTTCGCGATATCGCGCATGACCTGCTTGTGCTTTATGCCAAACGTGCGGAGCTTTACCGGCCACCCATAACCTTCAAAGAAAATGAGTACGAGCTTTTTGAAAATGGCTTTGCTTATGAGGAAACAGACGATCAGCTACGGGCAGTACGCGACATAGTTAAAGATCTCTCTGCAAATAAGCCGATGGATCGGCTTATTTGCGGAGACGTGGGCTTTGGTAAAACAGAGGTGGCGATGCGTGCCGCTTTCTTTGCAATTCAAAGTCAAAAACAGGTCGCCGTGCTTGCACCGACGACTGTGTTAACTTTTCAGCATTTAGAAACATTTAAAAAGCGTTTTCAAGGTTGGCCCGTTGAAATTCGGGCATTGAATCGCTTCATCACTCCTGCGGATGCCAAGCAAACACTTAAA
>DATBTE010000107.1:0-4919 GCA_036559425.1 Pseudobdellovibrionaceae bacterium
TCCGATCTCAGAAAAGTCACCAATAAGCAGTTGGAAACGATTGAGTTTGAAATCAACAATAGACCTATGAAAATCCTTGACTGGAAAACTCCTTATGAGGTCATGATGGAAAAATAGTTGCACTAGAGAATTGCAGTCAGGATTCATTAATTTCATTTTTTCGACCGACAAACATATTTTACACCAAATAGACTTTATGCCATTTGGTGTAAAATATAGCACACGCCAACAATTACACCAAATAGTATTTTAACCATTTGGTGTAATTTCAACACAAGGCTTAAATTTGATCTTCTTTTCGAAAGGGTAAATCACGGCCAGGTTCACTTTTTCATCCGAAGCTATGAAATTCATTTGATACAAAGCCCAGGCATAAGCTTTCAGTTGGTCAAAAGCCGTATCTGCATTGTCACTGGATCCCGTTTTATAATCCACGATCCAAGTGCCTCCATCAACTTTTCCCCAAAGATCTATCTGGCCCTGAATCCAAGTTTCTTGATGTTGAAAACTGAACCCCCATTCCACAAAGCCCCGCTCAATAATTTGGGCTAAAGGAATCTCCTTGGCCTCAACGATAAATCTGACGGCCTCTTTCATTTCTTCGTCTTCCAGATGAGTAAGAACAACTTCTACGGAAGTGTACTTGAGAGATTCAAAAATGCGATGAGCTTCGGTTCCGCGATAAGCCTTGGCCAAGGCTTTTTGCAAAATGTTCGCCGGGATCACTGTCGCCTGAGTTTGGGATTGTTGACTAGGGTTAGACGCTGCAATCAACTGAGTCACCGCCACCGTCTGCTGAGGAGACTGCTGAGCTGCCGTCTGCACCGGACTTTGCCAAGGCCCTGGATCCATTTGAATCTCCATTTCCTCGCGCACAAGTTGAGAGGGTAAAAAAGTTCCCGTAACAACACTGTAACTGAATTCTTTTTCCTGAAAGGTTCCGGCACTCAATTGCAAAGGACAAGCGGCGGCCCAGGAGTTCTTTTCTGGTTTCCCGATCCACAGCAAAGTGAGACCTTCTTTCGCGCGGGTCAGCGCCACGTAAAGGACCCGCTGATGCTCTTGCAATTCGCGCCGATTGAATTTCTCTTTCACCCGAATCGCCAGACGCGAAGGCTGAATTTTGCGTTCTTCTTCGTTCATTAAAGATAAAGACCATTGACCTTTTTCTTCGTCCACCGCGAAAAGCTCCGCCTGACTGAGTCTCGGCTTGGAGGTCATCCCCAAAAGCAAGACGTGATCAAACTGCAAGCCTTTTGAGGCATGGACGGTCATCAGATTCACCCGTCGCGGCGCAATCACCGGCGTCGCATCTGAATCTTCATTCCCCGCCTCTAAATCCGGAATGTCTTGGAAAGAGAGGAAATCTAAAAAGTTAAATCCTGGCGTGCGCTCTTGCTCAAACAAATCCGCTACCAATTTCCACAGATTGGCTTCTCGCCGTCCGGTGGGATCGAGTTTCTGCACATAATCCAAAAGCCCGAGTTCAATCAACATAAGGCGTAGAACCAAACTATAACCCAGCCCTTGGGACATTTGGAGATACTTTTTTAAGAGCGCGAGCGGATGGCGAAGATCCGGTTCTGGAATCAACTTGTGGGCCAGGCTCCAAAATGAGTAAGAATCACTATGACAGAAGTTCAAAATTTCTTGATCCTTCAGATGCAACCAGGGTGAACGCAGACAGCTCAGAAAATTAAGATTGTCATGGGGATTCACCAAAAACTTTAAAAACATCAGCGCATCCCGGATTTCACGCCGAGCATAGAAGCCCCCCGCCACATGGATTTGTACGGGCACGCCATAGGCTTCCGCTTCTTTTGCTAAAATCTCCAAACCGCTGCGAGTGCGGGAAAGCACGCAAATCTTTTCCGCATCCACACCTTGAGCTAGTAAATTTTGAATTCTTTCCAGCGCCGCTTGAGTTTCCACAGTGGAATCAGTTTTGCTTTCTGCCTTTTCCAGCAAGCGAAGTTGGGCCACGGGATTCGCGATGTCGCCAAGCTTCTTTTCCGGAGAAGGCTCCATGGCCGCAAACTGATCACTGCTGTTTAAAAAATAATGATTAATAAAATGCAAAAGCCTTGGAGTGGAACGGTAATTTATCAGCTTTTCTTGAACTTCTCCGCCGCTTTCGCGGGTGGCCAGAATTTTTTCCTGAAAAACTTCTGAACGCGCCCCGCGAAACAAATAAATACTTTGCTGCGGATCTCCCACGACAAAGCTTTTACGATCCCCCACCATGGCCTTCAACAGCGCCACTTGAGTGGGGCTCGTGTCCTGATACTCATCGATCATCCAGTAATCCCACTCAGAGGAAAAACTCTCACAAGCTTCCGGAGATTCATGGATCAGCTTCAGGCTGAATAACTCCAGGTCCGCCATGGTGATACAACCCGTGGCTATTTTCGACTTCAACAACTCACTGGTAAAATCTTGAGCCAGCTCAGAGAAAATCCGATTTTTGACCTCATGTTCTTGCCAATATTCGGGCAAGGACTCTGGAGAATCCAAAAGATCCTTCATCGCCTCTATCAAATACGCCAACATTTCGCCCGTTTCTGAACTGACAGCGGGAGATTTGGCGCTCAAAGAAGGTTTGCGTGGATGATCCGCAAAAAAGTTTTTGATGATTTGAAGGGTTTGAACAACTTCGTCCGCGTTCTTCTTTAGAGAAATGCGTTGGAGTCCCTCTGCATACTTCACCCAAGAAGGTTGTTGAGCTTCGGCTAAGATGTTGCTGCTGACTTCGTGACGTAGACCCTCCAGCTCGCTCAGTTGCTTTTGTAAATCTTTGGCAAATTCCTCTTTTGGAATAAATTGAAAATCTGAAAAAAGAAAAGAGTTTTCATAATATTTTTGCAAGGCTCCTTCAAGCTGGTGAAAGCTATAACTCTGCAGCAGAGATTCATATTCAGATTTATAGTCACTCTGCGAAAGAATCAGCCGACGCAAAATTTTTCTGCGCATCAGAGTCTCTTGCGGCCCTGAAAGCAGTTTGAAGTCTGAACTCAAGCCAATATTACCGCCATAACGACCCAAAAAAAGGCTTAAAACACCATGGATGGTGGAAATTTGCACTTGCGATTTATTGGTCACATAATGAAAAAGGTCTTCGCGTTTTTGCTCCAAGGCCAAATGCAAAAGCCGTTCTTTCAACTCTTGCGTGGCTTTACGGGTAAAAGTGGTCACTACCATTCGGGGAAATCGCCGTTGAGTGGTTTTGAAGTCTGAAGCATAGTTCAAAAATAAATGCGTCAGGGTCGTGGTCTTCCCTGCCCCGGCTCCGGCGCGGAGAATAATATTTCCCATTTCAGAGTTCATTTCAGGCTTCAATTCAGATGAGGAGCTCGGCACAGCACACTCCATTCGCAGGAAATACAAGTTTTCAAATCAAAAGGACGCGGCTCAATCTCGCCTTTTTGAATCTTCGTCACCACTTCTAAAATCAGGCTCTCAAACTTCACTAAAAGCTCCCGCTTGTCTTCATTCGTCGCCTTGACCCCTTTTCGTCCCGCCGCGCGGAACAAGGGGCCCGCATGCTCCTCTATTTGAAAACCTTTTTCGCGGTTGAAGTTTTTGAAGCTGTAATAAAAAGCTCCGACCACTTCTCCGGTCAATTCCGTCAGCAACTCTTTTTCAAGGGTCCACATATAAAAAAGCAACTGCAGTTGCTGATTTTCGAACCAACCGTTGTGGTGCTTATAGGAGGCATGACTGGACTTGTAATCAATCACCACATATTGATTTGTTTGACGATGCTTATCTATACGGTCAATCTTTCCACTAAATTTCAAAGTCCCTGCCCGCGCTTCGCGGGAAACTTCGCCGTTTTGCGGGTTAAAATAAAACTCAAAGGCCTTCTCGGCGGCCATGGTTAAAGTCTCCGGAAATTCGCGGCGCCACTCTTTTTCAAAATTAAGAAAACGTTTTGCCAATTGCAGGTATCTCTTCTTCATCGAAGCCCAAAGGCGCGGGTCCGCCAACGTGAGTTTTTCTTGAACGCAAAGGTCTTCGAGAACTTGCTCTATTTCTTCCTCTGACAGATCCGCTTTAAACTCCGGATAGGTGAGCTTTTCGAATAAGGCGTGAACCAAGGTTCCTTTACTGCGCGCGTCTTCGTCGAGATCTAATTCTGGATGATCCTGGAGTTTAAAAATTTTCTGTGCGGTAAAAACAAAAGGGCACTGTAAATATCTCTCTATTTGCGACGCTGAAAGCCCCGGCACTTGCTGCAACTCCAGGGGCGGCACTGGCGTCAGTCCTTGATCCATTTCAAGGCGTGCCAAAAACGATTCTTGCTCCGTTGAAGAGCGGCCCCGCAAGTCTAAGATATTTTTATGCGGCACTCCTTGCAGGGCATCCCAACGTGTTTTCCCGGGAAGGCGGACTTCATCGCAGGGTTTTAGACTCATCCAAAAATTCGATGGCGATAACAAAGCCCCAGAAAAGTCAGCAAGACCAAAGCTAAAAATATTTTTTTCTCCAGCGCTTTCGGCCAGCCAGCGCAATTGGAAATCTTTATAGGAATGATCAGGATGTTCCAGATAAAAACCTAAATCCAAAGCGAGGCGATTCAGATCCGCACCTAGAATATGACCGCGCTGGCTATTTTTCAGATTTTCATCGCAAAGTCCCAAAAATATTTTATAAGGCACTCGAGAAGATGGTGCGGACATTAAAGCGGAAATCACCACGCCCTCAACGGAAGCACTCGTGACTTTCAATTCTTTATTGGCCAGAATATTTTCCAGATAAGTCAGCCATTCTTTGTAACTAAACTCGGTTTTACCGGACGCATTTTGAAAAATCTCCCGCAACACGAGGACCAGTATGTCGGTTTGAGTTTCCTGTTGCGCATTGTGGGGCTGCCAAGCTTTTAAGGCCTGGGCTAAGAACTGATCCCGAACAAGGATTGC
>DATBTE010000108.1:0-2349 GCA_036559425.1 Pseudobdellovibrionaceae bacterium
CTAGATTCACAAGCATATCAGGAGCTGGTGCAAGATGGGCATCCAGTCGTAGTCATTTCGGCAGGAGATTTGGCGCTTAAGTTGAAGGAAAAGTTTGGAAGTCTGGATAAAGTCAAAACTTGGTTAGAGAGAGTTTGATTGGATTGGGTCAGATTTACAGGTATCCATTCCCAAAAATGAAGAAAGGCGATAAGTCAACGTAGACAGGTCAACTGTTTCACACTCCCATATTACCAGAACGATCCAACCAAGTTTTTGCAGTTTTTTCATAGTCTCGCGGTCACGCTCGACATTACGGGTAAATTTCTTTTTCCAGAATGCCAAATTCGACTTGGGGGAATACGAGTATCTGCATCCCTCATGACGATGCCAAAAACAACCATGAACAAAGATCACCTTTCCAAGCCGAGGAAACACAAGGTCTGGTCTACCAGGTAAATCTCGTCGATGAAGGCGGAAACGGTATCCAAGCGCATGAGCCGCACGTCTGACAATCATTTCTGGCTTCGTATCCTTACTTCGGATACGTGACATCATTGCGGATCGCTGATCAGGCGTAAGAATGTCCACCATGCTTTACAGTCACTTGATCGGCAACTGTACGATTCCCGGGCGAGAAGAATAGTTGCTTGAAAATGTAAGCAGATTCATCAAAAGCTGTTCGCGCATTCTGTAACTTGCAAACCAACCATCAGTCATACTCGGAAGTACACTAATCGGAAACCGAATATGTACATATAGGCGGAATGACTCTGCACTATCAGTGGTTATAAAAACTGGCGAGCGCCATATTGCGTCTGACAGTTCCAGATCATCACCTGTTTTTCTATTCTTTTTCCTTTCTGCGTCCTCAGGTATTTCCATGGCAAGTAAATAAGTGATTGGGCCTTCTTTATTTTGTGCATAATCACAAGCAGCGCCTATTCTTACCAGATGAGGTTTGCATCTCGCCCTGTCTTTCCGTTCGATCAGGAATTGCCCGCCAAGCATATCAGGGATCTTAAATCCCATTCTGCACAAAAGTTCATCATCGTTCCATTCATACGGCCATCTCACGACAGCCCCCCAATCGGCAGGTCTGACCGTTTCTGAGCCAGGAATTGCCAAGTGCAGCATTTTATTTAAATGACCAGCCTCCTCTGGCGAGGCATCTTCTAATTTCTTGCCACTATGGCGGGTAATGGCTTTGGACCAGAGATCTAGTGTTTCCTTGGATATTTCTTGGTTCATCATTCTGTCAATCAAAATTGGAGCCAGCGCAGTGGTAATTGCTGCACGCTGGTTAACTTCAACATGTGGCTTTCCAACAGCCTCGCATGCCAAACGACTGAGAATCACGTCAAGCGCATCTGAATACGAGGTATTCGTCCTATTTTCAGTGGGAACCAGATTCAAGAGAGCGACTAGTGTATCGCCAGCAGCTGTCATTACATCAGTTTCCCAATCAAGCAGAGCAGCAAGTTGAGCATTTGCAGTGACCGCTTCTCTCACTTTCCTTCGAAGTTCTTCCGGATCAGTGACTTTATCGTCTTTGTTGATGAGATTATCTTTTGAAAGCGGAACCACAACAAGTGGACGGGAATGCGGTTTTTTCTTATCCAGCCCCATATCCAGATATTCCGTTAATCCCTGGGCACAGTGAGCATGTTCTGTCCAAAGCACCAAAACAAACGGGCCGCCGTTAACATGAATTTTATCTTCCAGTATCCCTGCAATCACAGCGTAATGGGGACGATCATCAGTTTTTACACTTGAGTCAATCAAGTGAAGATCAAGAAATAGCACACGAACACCACGAAAGATGTTCGCATCCAGTTCCTCTTCCGGCTTATATTGAATACCAATGCAGGGAGATCCTAGTTGCTGAAATGCCTGAACGATGGCCTCTAAATGTTCAATCTTGTCATCGACTACGACAAAACGCGGTGCTGTGAAAATCATTTTCTTCTCTCTTTTCCAAAAACCAGTGCAAGCACGGCACCGTCAAAGCGTTCAGGAACACTAGCTTCGTCGGCATCTGGAAATGCCAGTCTTCCCCCATTCAGCTCCATGACCATGTTTGTATAATAAAGTCCGACCCCCATTCCGTCAGGACGTCGACTGAAGAACGGACGAGTCAGATGATCAGGCTCATCCTGTAGACCAGGACCATTGTCGGCAACAATGATCGCAGCGCCTTCAGCAAAATCTTTCTCGAAATTAATGTAAATTTCGCGTTCGGAGTTGTTGTCATCTTCAGGCCAACGCACTTGTAGCCAGTAAAATGCATTGTCCAAAAGATTATTTAATGCACCAAGCAACAAGCCGAATGAAAAATCGCTCTCTATGTCAGGCACCTCATCCTCCAGT
>DATBTE010000109.1:0-1538 GCA_036559425.1 Pseudobdellovibrionaceae bacterium
TAAAAAGATCTATATTTTGATCTTCACAGAAGATCTTTACCAAAGAAGACTTTCCAACCTGCCGAGCCCCCCTTAAAACCAGGGGTTTTCGGATTGCTGAATTATACCATTCTTTAATAAATTCAATATCTTGACGTTTCATTGCTTAATTGTATCAATTTTGTGATAATTTATATAGGTGTTTTATCATACAAAATGCTATTTTTACTGGATATATCAGTATCATATTGATTTTATTAGTTATAATTGTCCATCTTTGCTCATGCAGAGATAAATCACTAGCCTGTTCAGCTCTCTCTGATTTTTAGGAAGGAGAGAGAGTATGTTAAAACGCCCCAGGATAGTTCCTCGCAAAAAACTCTTCTACTTCCTTCGCATCTGCCCCTAAGAACCCTCTCAATTTCGGGATCAACAACAAAAGGGGATTTAATAAAATAAGGCCGCCTCCCATAAGGACCAAGGATTTGGTCAACCCCATGGCAGAAATCAAGATTCCCGCGCCAGCAACTCCGAGAGGGGAAATTCCAGTGCAAAGAAAATTCATGATTGAGCCGATTCTCGATAAATAGGAATTTGGAACAGAGAGTGAAATTTGTGCGCCTAACGGAATATTCGCCCATGAACTCCCAATACCAATCCAGAATAAAACCGCTAACTGGTTTCATAGTTCAAAGCATTGATATCAAAATGTTGAAACGAAGGGCCAATCCAATCAGGCCTTGGCCCCAAGGGATCAGATAACGCTAAAAGGCCATCACTGCCCAAATCGCGGCAGGCACGATCACCAGATCGTTTATATTTTTAACTAATTTTCTTGCCAGTACCTGCCCTCTACCCCTAGCAAGAGCTACTAAGTTTTCCATTTCGCCTCTTGGTCCTTTTGGAAAAATCTTTTGTGGGATAAGAGTCATGTTTGAGAGATTCAGTAAACCGATCACTTTAACTTCTTCCCAACAATAGGTGGGGAGGGTCTGTCGCCACTCGGAATCAGCAGCCATAAAGTATTCATGGCCATTGGAACAGACGAGCTTAAAGTCCGATTCTCGCCCGGAGCCAAGCGCTTTGTTCCAGGGAACTATGATCCCGGACAAATTCACAGGAGTCAAAATATTCTCCATGGAGCCCGTGGAAGGCTTCGTTGAAAGCTGTATTTTTTTAAATGTAGGGATTGTTCTCATAAAGTCCTCCTCTCGGCTAAGAAGCAAATTGCTCCTTGAAAAAGGTTTTTTTTCTGCAACTGATTCGTCTCTCATTGAGTCGATGTATTTGTCTCATGACAGCCTTTCGCACTTTTCGCAAGGCGGCCATAACGTGCTTTCCGCTTTTTTTAACAACGATCGCTTGACCCAAACCAAATACACTTATTGAAACAGAAAATAAATGTTTGTCCTTGGCTTCAGGTTCAATTTTTACTTGCACCTCACTGTCCCAGCCGTAAATGGATTTAATTTCCTTTACAGCATGATCTGAATACTGTTTGAGCGCTTCTGTTTGCGTAAGCTCCCTGATGTGAAACTCATACATTAAAATCTCATCGG
>DATBTE010000110.1:0-1865 GCA_036559425.1 Pseudobdellovibrionaceae bacterium
CGCTTCATGATCAATGCTAGTCAACTTGGGAAAAGACACTAAATAAAATCCTGTCGTAGGAGTCGGGGGAACAACCTCGTATGAGCCATCCGACTGCAAATCAATTTGTACCGGATCATGTTTTATGGGCTTGACTTGTGGGGGCCGTGGATATGCAGAAACTGTACCATCCGGGTGCAGATCAATGGTTCCTGGCTCTATAGCATTCTTGGCGTCATGCTCAAAAGCATCGTTGGGGCTGTTTATCAACTCTTCAATAATTCTATTTACTTCCTCTGGATCAATATGAATTTTAAAACCGCCTTTTCCCTCACTGGGGACTTGCGATTTCGACGGCTTTTTTTGGGCAAAGGTCAAGTTAGGATAAATTGACAACATGTTGGAATCCCTCTGATTGCATTGCACCTTAACAAACCTTGTGATTGCAAAAATTTGCCCCCAAATTTATTCCTAAACAGGAATGAACAGAATTCTCTGTCACTACTTGGCTAAGTAAAAAAACGGAAGAGGCAATCAGGCGTGGGTCGTAGAGGTTTCGCCTTGCGCAATATGGGCGACATCTTCTCCGGGGACTTCCAACGGAATCCAGAAGCCGAAGGTGCTGCCGACGCCGACTTCGCTTTTCAGCCCCGGTAGCCCCTCAAAAATTGGAAAGTTAATCCTGTTTTTTGTTGGGCAGAAACGGCAATTCCAACTTTACCACCAACTCATCCGAACATTGAGGAATCGGCTCATATTCACGAGAAATCACCCGATAATCCTCGGGAGACAACATAATAGTGACGGGTGGCCGCTTCCTCAGTTGAAATTCGTCCCCCTCGGATGGTTGGCACTTTGCGTCGTCCTCTGTGTTGTCGGAGGCCCTGGGCGGCGTTACAGCTTTTGCGTATCGACTACGCCGGTCAAATTTTCTGAACGCTTTAAATAGCGACGAAGATTCATCCGATGAAAGGTTAACCAATCGATCAGCCAGTTTCAATATTGGTGATACGGACTTAAAAGCTGCTGAAATAACCTCATATGTCCCATCCGAGCGCAATTCAATGAATTCCTGTTGCCTTGGCTGCGGGGAACGTAGCGGCCCTTGATGTCTGGCGCCGAAGGCGAGGTTTGTGCGGCTGGGGCGAATGGATTGCATGCCAGTTAACCCTCCTCGCTGTAAATCATAGCGCAATAAAAACGTTGAAACCTCAAATTTTCCTTTGTCTATTACGTAAAATTCAAGGCCCGTTCAGGGTCTTTTTCTTTTGGCGCAACGGCTTCAGCAAAATCAAGCCAATAACTGAGAGACTGACAACTAAGCGGATCCTAGTTCAGTATCTGTAACCAGCCTGCAAAGTCTTTCAGCACGATTCAGTTATTTATTTCTGTTCGTGTTGCTCAAAAAACACCCCATCTTCTATTTCCTCTGACTGCAACCAGTCACCCAAATTCGTAAAAACAATTTGTGATGCTGCATGCTGGGGTGTGATATCTTTTTCGACGCGGGTCCAGCGATCAAGATCGCTTTTCGAAATTAATGCAAATAACCCATTGTCCAAAGCTAAAGCTCTGTAGGTATGTGGATCGAATTTGCACGATCCGTCTGAATTCAGCTCTATCGTTTCCGGGATTCTCTCCCTTTGAGTAGGCTTACCCTTTCTCCCCAATGCCGAGGTATCAAATTCCAAAGTATCTGTCTGTGGGCGCGCCGGGTTACCGCCCAACAGTTTACGAACCTTCTGAACAGTATCCGGATTGCCCGCAAAATCACTGAATCGTTCGCTGGGAATTTCTGGTTTCGGGCGCTTTTTTTGGGCAAAGGTCAAGTTAGGATAAATTGACAACATGTTGGAATCCCTCTGATTGCATTGCACCTTAACAAA
>DATBTE010000111.1:0-5069 GCA_036559425.1 Pseudobdellovibrionaceae bacterium
CCTTCCACGAAGTTCTTAAGCCAACACCTATCAACCAAAAGTCAGTATTCATACATCAGTTTGTGGGAATGACTGATATCAAATTCGATTATGATGATTTCGAAAAAGTAAGAATCTCGCTTATTTCAAAGATGAGCCAGAGTCTTAGTAATTCTGACAAGGATTTTTTAATCTCCTTTTCTTTAGGCGATCCGCAATGGGAGATTGCAGCTATTTCGAAAATGAAAGAGCTGTCGGCGGTCAAATGGAAACTTTTGAACATTAAAAAAATGTCAGAAAAAAAACGAAAAGATATGACACAAATGTTGAGGGCTTCATTCTGATTCCTCCTCACTTCAGCAGCTTCGCAAAGACCTCGTCCTGGATGCCGAACATTTCTTCAGCATTCGCGACCCCCGTTTCGTGATCGTAGCCTAACAAATGCAAAATGCCATGAAGAATCATATAACCCAGCTCTTCTTGGTACTTTAAACCATGCACTTTCGCCTGTTTTTGTAGAACCTGAGGGCAAAGAATTAATTCACCCAAAGAATCCGGAGACATTCCATCAAAGCTCAAGACATCGGTCGCGTACGCTTTGCTCCGGAACTGTTTATTGGTCGCCTTGGCTTCTTTCGGATTCAAAAAAACCAAGGTCAGCTCTTTGGATGCCGAGTTTTTGTCGAAGATTTTGCGCTTCAGAAATTCTTTTTGGAGCTGCAAAATCCAAGCTTCAATAAATTTGCGCGGAGTTCGCACAGAGCTCTGATTGATCACCAGAATTTTCATGCTTTTTCGCCCAACCCACCCCCGGCGCTCCGTGGATAGTCAATCCGCTGATGATAAATTCCCAAAAGAATTCTTATAAAGGCTTCCTCTACCTTTGAAATGTCTTTCAAGGTGAGATTGCATTGGTCCAACTGGTTATCCTGAAGCTTTCTTTGAATCACATTGCGTACAATATTCTGCAAACGCGTGGGTGTGGGTTCGTCTAAAGAGCGAGCCGCGGCTTCAATACTGTCCGCCAACATGCATAAAGCCGCTTCACGGAACTGAGGTTTTGGTCCTGGATATCTGAAATCTTCTTCTGAAATTTCACAATCATCGGATTTTTTAAGATCCAAGGCCTTGTTATAGAAAAAGGAAATCAAGGTGGTGCCGTGATGCTGGAGAATCCCATCTATAATCGGTTTTCCCAGCTTATATTTCATCCCCAATTCCACTCCGTCCTTAACGTGAGCGATCAATAAAGTCTTGCTCATGAAGGACGAAATATGATCATGGGGATTCTGTCCCGGCTTTTGATTTTCAATAAAATAATTGGCATGGGCGGTCTTCCCGATGTCATGGTAGTAGCAAATGACTTTGCCCAAGAGCGGGTTGGCGTCGATGTCTTCCGCTGCAGCCTCGACCATGCTTCCGACCATCATGGAATGATGGTAAGTGCCTGGAGCTTTAACGATCATCTCTTTGAGCAGAGGATGATTCAAATTGCTCAATTCAAGAAGTTTCACATCCGTGGTGTAATTAAACAAGGACTCCAGCATTGGGATAATCATCATAGTTAAAAGCGCGCTGAAAATTCCCCCGATAAAGGCCGCTGGAACCGTCACATAGACTTCATTCAGCGTGCCCTCTTGCTCGATTTTACTCACGGTCAAAAGGAAGACCACCAAAAGCGCATTAACCAGGCCCGTTCGCACTCCTGTCGAATAAATATCGTTGCGGGTCTTGCACATGAAGACTCCGCGGGCTCCGGCAATTCCACCCACCATTGTCACTAGCATAAAATTAAAACTAAAATCCGTCATGATACCAACACAGATGGCCATAAAGGCCGTGAAAAGCCACACCACCTCACCCGAAGTAACGAGCAGACCCATCATCATCGGAGCCGCCGCCACAGGGGCCGCATACAAGAATACTTTGGGAGTTAAAATGTGCCCGAACTTCGAAGCAAAGGCGGCCTCCGTGATAAAAAGGTAAAGCTTCGTGAACAACACAACTGTCAATACAATCAACATCATCACCAGCGAGTCTTTCGGCGGTATGCGGACTTTATTCAGTGTAAAACGACGCATATAAGAAACGAAAACAATAATTAGCAAAGTCAAAAACAGCGCCAAAGAAAAGGTCATCAAATTGCCCCGACGATCCGCTTGAATCGCTTGGATTTGTCGAATCATGGCCATTTGAAAAGGTTGAACAACGCTTCCTTGAGGAACAATCACTTGATTCTTTTTAATGGTGATATTCACTGGCAGCACGGCTTCGCGAGCGCTCTGTTTGCGCGAGGTCGCTTCCTGCTTATTCAAAGTTAAATTCGGCACCACCAGCGAGCGAGAAAGATAAAGAATATTCGCCCGGTCACTCTCAGTCATTTTATCCAAAGAAGGCGAAATCTCGGCATCAAAGTGCTCTGGATTTTGCAGATCAAGAATGTCCATTTTAGCAAGGTGAAACTCCCGTCCAAGATTGCTCTTGTGAATGACTCGAGCCAAAACGGTTGTTTGATTGGAGGGAATGAAACGATCTGGAGCTTCAGCGATTTTTTTCTCATACCAATTTTCGAGATTACGAACCACGGCGCTCTCGATGCGAGGGCTAAACTTGTTCTCTACCAGCCACTCATACATAAAATCAGAAATGCCAACGCCGAGTTCTTTTTCAAACTGTGGTTTATGCTGGAAAAAATCCCGCATGGCTTCTTCGTGTCCCTTATTGGTTTTAGGCCACTTAAACTCGCGCAGATAAGCTCGTTGAGCACGGAAAGAACGATAAATCCCGCTGGAAACCCGCTCGAAAACAGAGGTGTCGTAATCATAAACCACCGGCACAGTTTGTTCGGCCCGAAGACGTTTTTCTTCAGTGGTCACTTCATCCGTCATTTCAAAACTAAAGGGAGAAACCATCTCCACCTTTGCCACATCCCCGACACGAAAGTCATAGGGCAGCTCAAGCTGAAAAAAGATCAGGTAGGAAAGAGCCCAACAAAACAAAAAAATCGTGGTAACCCGTCTGAGATAAAACCTGCGTTCCAGTTCTTCATACAGATTATAGAAAAATCGACTTAAAAAAGTCTTCTCGAAACCCAGGTGGCTCGCCCATTCAAGGAACTTCAAACTATGATCTTCATAGTTGACCCGTTTACGAGGCGCGTCTGTTTTTTTTGGTCCAAATTTAGGCAAAGGCATCAGCTTTATGGTTCCCGTTTTATTATACAAACTTTTCGGGTTTTTTATCGAAATCCGCAGTCTTATATGCTAATTCTCGGGGTAATCTCTTTCTTTGTCGAGGTCACCCAATATGCCAAAAGGTCCAGAGAATCTCAAAGACATTCGTGAATGTATGCAGGTGTTAATGAATATTGTAACAGACCTCCGCGGACCCAACGGCTGTCCTTGGGATAAAGAACAGACTCATAACACTTTGGCGCGATACGCCATCGAAGAAACCTTCGAAATGGTCGAGGCCCTGGAAGAACGAGAGGACTGCCGACGAAAGTTGGGCCAGGCACCTTCAAAGGAAGAAGAGAATAAAAACCGAAACTCATTTGTTTCCCTCAGCACCAAGTTTAAAGAGGAACTCGGCGACGTTCTCTTTCAAGTCGTTTTACATTCTCAATTAGCCAGCGAAGAAGGCTCCTTTGACTTCAGCGATGTTGTGATTTCTATTTGTGAAAAGCTTGTGCGTCGTCACCCTCATGTTTTCGGCGATGTCATAGTCAAAAACTCCGAGGATGTGATTAAAAATTGGAATAATATTAAAAAAGAAGAAAAAGCGAAGCGTGGTGAAAAGGCCTCTCTCATTTCAGTGCCTCCGGGGCTCCCCGCTTTACAAAGAGCTTTTACCATTGGCGAAAAAACTCACAGAATAAATTTTGATTGGCAAGGCCCGCAAGAAGTTTGGCTCAAAGTTGAGGAAGAAATCGCGGAGTTGCAAGAAGCCATAGATAACGACGTCATGAGCGAAATTGAGCATGAGCTTGGCGATGTCCTTTTTAGCCTGGCACAACTCGCCCGTCACTATGAACTCGATCCTGAACAAGTCTTACGCGCGGCCAACACAAGATTCCTCGGTCGCTTCGAAAAAATGATTGGGGAATACCGCAAGGCTAAAGCCAACACCTCCGATGTCGATGAGGTTTTGAAAAAATTTGGCGCCCTTTCAACGGAAGAAAAAGAAAACTTCTGGGAACTGGCAAAACGGAATTTCGGAGGTTAAAATGCGCCAATATCATGAACTTTTAAAACATGTCTTGGTCCACGGAGTGCAAAAAGAAGATCGCACAGGCACTGGCACACTCAGTGTCTTCGGTTATCAAATGCGTTTCAATCTGGAAGAGAGCTTTCCTCTTCTCACTACAAAAAAACTTTTCACCCGCGCGATTTTCCATGAACTCCTCTGGTTCCTCAAAGGTGATACGAATATCAAGTATCTTCGTGATAACAAAGTGACCATCTGGGACGAATGGGCGGATGCCGAGGGCAACTTAGGTCCTGTCTATGGCAAGCAATGGCGCTCGTGGGAAGCTCCAGACGGACGCAAAATTGATCAGATCAGCAACGTCGTCGAACAAATCAAAAAAAATCCAGACTCTCGCCGTCTGCTGGTGATCGCCTTTAATCCAGCCGACGTGGATAAAATGGCTTTGCCTCCTTGCCACGCTTTCTTCCAATTCTATGTGGCCAACGGAAAACTCTCTTGCCAACTTTACCAGCGTAGTGCGGATATTTTCTTAGGCGTTCCCTTTAACATCGCCAGCTATGCCTTGCTGGTTCATATGATGGCTCAGGTTTGTAATTTAGGCGTGGGCGAATTCATTCATACTTTGGGTGATGCCCATATTTATTCGAATCACCTCGAGCAAGTGAAAGCTCAACTGCAACGCGAATTCCGCCCTCTGCCGAAATTAAGCTTGAATCCAGCCGTGAAAAATATTTTTGATTTCAAATTCGAAGACATTCAACTCACGGGCTATGATCCGCATCCAGCCATCAAAGGAGAGGTCGCAGTATGATTTTAACTCATGTCACCGCCATGTCGCAAAATCATGTCATTGGCACTCAAAACAAACTGCCCTGGAGCAT
>DATBTE010000112.1:0-3523 GCA_036559425.1 Pseudobdellovibrionaceae bacterium
CTGCTTCAGCGTCTCTTTGAGCTGTTTGAGCTTGAGATTCCAAGTCCTGATATATTTGGTCTGCCATTTCTGGATTTGGATTAGGTTTATCGCAGCCAAACAGGCCTATTAAAAGGAATAAAAATAAAATTCGCATATTCACCCGTGTTCCACGTAGAACATCGGAAATTCTAGATAAAACATTAGGAAAAACTTGCCATGTTGAATAAAATACAGGATTTTTAACACATCATGGAGGAATGAATATGGCTAAGACAATTTGTATAGCGAACCAAAAAGGTGGAGTTGGTAAAACTACTACTTCTGTTAATCTCTCATCCGCACTGGCTACACTAGGGAAGCGGGTCCTACTTATTGATATGGATCCGCAAGGAAATGCCTCGAGTGGACTTGGAATCAAACGTTATGAAAGCCAAGACAATAATATTTATCACATATTAATAGGCGAACGTGAAATTCAGGAGACTATCCAAAAAACTAAAGATCCGAATCTCAATGTTATCACTGCAAATCCAGATTTAGTCGGAGCAGAAATTGAACTTGTTGACATGCCGCAGCGCGAATACAGGTTAAAATCTGCGCTTCATACTATTGGTACCCTTTATGATTACATTTTAATAGATTGTCCGCCATCTTTAGGATTGCTGACGTTGAATGCCTTAACGGCAGCTGACAGTTTTTTGGTGCCACTGCAATGTGAGTATTATGCGCTCGAAGGACTGAGCCAACTTCTGAATACTGCAGGTTTAATTAAAAAAAATCTTAATCCTCAACTACATATAGAAGGCATTGTTTTAACAATGTTTGATACAAGAAATAATCTCAGCCACCAAGTTGTAACAGAGATTAAAAACCATTTCGGCGATAAAGTTTTTAATGCGATTGTTCCCAGAAATGTTCGTTTAAGTGAAGCCCCAAGCCATGGACAATCTATTTTTGAATATGACCCCAAATCAATAGGCGCAACTAAATACTTTGACCTTGCTAAAGAAGTTGAACAGAGAACGCAAGCGAAGATAGCAAAACAAACTCCGCAAGAGGAGATAACAAATGTCTGAATTAAATAGTGAAAGTTCAAACAAGAAAAAAGGTCTAGGACGTGGTCTAGGATCTTTGTTGAGTGGAGGTCCAACAGCCGAAGGGATGGCAAGCAAGACTATGGTTGAAGGCTTGGACAATCAAATAGCAGCCATTCCGGCAAAAACAGCACAGAATTCTATTAGTAGACCGATTGCGAACTCTGCTCCAAATCAAGCTACAGCAGCACCGGTGGCTCCTATAAGCACCGAAGGTAAAGTATGGCAGGTAGCGATCGATAAATTGTCTTCAGGGCAGTACCAACCTCGTAAAGCCTTTGAGAAAGAAAGCCTTTTGCAGCTTTCTCAATCTATTAAATCAAATGGAATTCTTCAGCCGATCATCGCTAGAAAAGTTGCGGGAGGACGTCTTGAAATCGTAGCTGGAGAGCGCCGCTGGAGAGCTGCTCAGAGTGCTGGACTGCATGAAGTGCCTGTTTTAATTAAGAACTTTGACGACCAAGAAACTCTTGAGCTTGCAATCATCGAAAATATTCAGCGTGAGGATCTCAATCCAATTGAAGAAGCTGAAGGTTACGCTCGGCTTATTACAGAATTTAAAATGTCTCAGCAGCAAGTAGCGGATAAAGTTGGCCGCGACCGTGCGACGGTAGCAAATGCCGTTCGTTTATTATCCCTTCCTGGGGAAGCAAAAAAATTAATCGTAGATGGCAATCTTTCAGTAGGACATGCAAAAGTTCTTTTATCTTTAACAGATACGAGAAGACAAATTGACCTCGCAAAAAAGGTGATTAGCGAGAAGCTTTCTGTTCGTAAACTAGAAAAGCTAGTAGCTGATGCTCAAAATCTAAGTTCTTCGACAACAACGTCTCAATCAGATGTACAGCATAGTGTAACGCAGAGGCTCATTTCTGGCCTCTCTGATGAGCTTCAAAAGATCCTAGGAACCAAGGTGAATATTGATTATGCTAATTCCAAGGGGAAAATTGTAGTTCATTTCTATTCGGATGATGAGCTCACTCAAATCGCAGATAGGTTGAAACAAGGATGGCAGAAATAAAAGCTCTTGTAGGCGGTGATGATTTTTTAACGGGTCATGTAACCTCTATATTGGATTATGGGACTCGTTTTGAAGGGAAGTTGAGTTTTGAGGGTACGGTGCAAATTGGTGGAGAGTTCATTGGTGAAATCTTTACTAATGATACAGTAGTCATCAATAACACCGCCAACATTCAGGCCCAAGTAGAGGCCGACACCATCATCATAAGTGGACGGGTAGAGGGAAATCTCTTTGCCCGACGCAGAGTTATAATGCACCCCCCCGCAGTTTTTAAAGGTACTGTTACGTCGCCAAGCCTACGAATAGATGAAGGTGTGGTATTTGAAGGTGCCTCTTACATGCCCAAGTCATAACCAAAGTCCTTTGTTTACGGTGATTTAAAGGTACTTTGACCTTGACCGTTTCTTTCCAAAAATGCTAATTCCGAAGGTTCAAAAAACCAGTAGGGATTTCAATACAATGGAAATTATCCACCAACTAGGAATTAACGGTACTGTATTTATTCAATTCGGTATCTTCATTTGTGCATTCTTCTTTTTGAATTTGTACGTCTTTACGCCATATTACAAGGCTCTTGAGGAGCGTGAAAAGCGCACTTTGGGTGGCGAAGATTTGGCTCAAGAATTCCAAAAAAAATCTACCGAGCTTCATTCGGAATATCAGACGAAAGCCAAAGAAGTGACAAAGAAAATTAAAGATATCTACGATTCTCATCGTTTAGATGCGTTGAAAGAATTTGATTCTTTAGTAAGTAAGGCGCGCTCAGAAGCGCACACCCTCTTAGAGGCAAATAATCGACAGATTATACAATCCATTCAAGCAACCTCTGCAGCTTTGAGAGCTGAAACGACAAGTGTGTCTGTGGCGATTACTCAAAAGCTTTTAGGAAAGTAAGAGAGAAAATATGAAAAAATGGTTTCCATTTCTTTTAGTACTTGGAGCAAGTGCTGTCTTCGCTGCTGGCCATGGTGAGCATGAGGCAGGGGCGATCGAAGTTCCTAGAGTTGTACTTTATCAAGTCATTAACGTAGTTATTTTATTTGGTGGTCTCGTTTATTTTTTAAAAGGCACCATTGTAAAATTTTATGCCGACCGTAAGGCGAACTACTTAGCAGCTGCACGTAAATCACAAGCGGCACGCACAGAGGCGGAAAAGCAATTTATTGACATTAAGCATAAACTCGATCAATTGCAAAGCTCTGAAGACGAAAACATTTCTCGTGCAAAAGCGGAAGCAACAGATTTACGTCATTCCTTGATTAAAGAAGCTCATGAAATGGCGCTAAGGATTAAAACTGAAGCTGAGCAAACGGCAAAGATTGAAATTCAAAAAGCGCAAACGCATCTTCGTGAGCAGCTTTTGAAGAATTCATTGGAAGCTGCAAAAGCTGTGCTGGTCAAAGACATAGGCTCTGCAGATCACCAA
>DATBTE010000113.1:0-4419 GCA_036559425.1 Pseudobdellovibrionaceae bacterium
CTTCTTTTGATCCTCTACGTTCTTTTTTCGGACGGTCATTTCAAAATGCTCTAGCTGAGCCGGGCTGGTTGTGGAAATAAATTTCACGGCTGTGTTCGCGAAATAGGATTGTAGCTTTCGGGTGGTGTCCAAGGCTTTTGCAAAGTATTTGTGAAAGGTTTCTTCGTTCAAATTTTTTTCTAGAATATATTTATTAAAACGGCGAAGTTCTCTCGCCCAATCAAGAAATTGTTCCTGGCGGATCTTGAGAATATCTTTCTTGAGAGACTCTTTTAGTTCTTTGTTTTGCTGAGAGGTGAGATCAAAATAATCATCGACTTGTGAAACGATATAAGTATCCGCCCAATTGACGGCGATATCGAGACGACTGCAACTCAGGGTTCCAAAAATACAAAGAAAAAGTCCGCCAAAATTTAATAGAAATTTTCTCATTCTTTTATATTAGCCATAGATCGCCGCAGATAAAAGACCTCAGCCCCTAAATAAAGAATAAAACTCAGAGTGAGTCCTATGCCTTTTAACAAGGCCCAATTCGCCGTGCTCCACTCCAGGGCAGCCCACACGGCCAAAGCCGTATGAAGGGCAAAGAAAAGCCCCGCACGCCAGGTCACGCCGTTGAGTTTGCGCTTTACGAGTTCCGGTAACGACTGTCCTTGTTTTTCGGCAAGGGTTACTAAGAGGGGCTTTTTGAGAAGGCATGAACCCCACATAGCGAGAGCAAAAGGCCCTTCCATGAAAGCGGGTTGGAGTTTAAACCACAGTCCTTCACTGGAAATTAAAGAGATTCCACCCAGAACCAATAACAGGCCATTCCCGACCCAGGTCATGGTGGCGACTTTGCGGTGGCGAATCCATTCATAAAGGATTTCACCTAAACCAAACACCATGCCAGCGATAAGACCGGTGATCACTCCAAAATTTTCTTCAATGACCGTGAAGGCAATGAGCGGGATCAGGCCTCCAAAGAAGAAAGAAAGAGCCGCTTGCTTGTTGCCGTTAGCGGGTTTCAAAAAAAACTCCCTGTCCTTGATGAGGCAAGATGACAGTGTCATTTTCCATGACCACTTCACCCATTAAAATGGTATGAGTAGGCCATCCCTGAACTTTCATTCCATCATAAGGTGTCCAACCGCTGCGACTGGCCATCATTTTATTTTCAATGGTCATGATTTTTTTCATATCTACGACAGTGAAGTCGGCATCATACCCCACTTCAATACGCCCTTTATTTTTAATTCCGAAAACTCTGCGCGGGCCTTCACTTACTAGCTTTACAAATTGAGGAAGAGCAAGACGTCGATTATTCACATGATTCAACATAATCGGGACCAAAGTCTGCACACCGGGCATTCCTGAAGGACTTTGCGGATAGGGACGGTTTTTTTCTTCACGAGTGTGGGGAGCATGATCGGAGCCCATGACATCCACTGTGCCATCCAGAACCGCCTTCCAAATTCTTTCGAGATGATGTTTTTCCCGAAGGGGCGGATTTTGTTGCGCAAAGTTTTTAAGTCGGTCGTAACAATCCGGGGCAAAGAGAGTTAAATGCTGTGGCAGAACCTCCACGCTGGCAATATCTTTGTGATTCTGTAAGAACTCCATCTCCTCACCTGTGGAGACGTGGAGAACATGAACTTTGCGTCCAGTTTTTCGAGCAAAGTTAATCAGGCGTTGAGTGGAAATCATGGCGGACTCCACATCGCGCCATACAGGATGCATATGCACGTCCTGAGAATCCACGGCGAGAGAGCGTCGTTCGCGCATGCGGGCTTCATCTTCTGAGTGAACAATGACCCGACGATGTCCTGAACGCAGAATTTTTTCGAGAGCTTCATCGTTGTCCACTAAGAGAGTACCCGTCGAGCTGCCCATGAAGACTTTTATACCCGAGCAGTGGGGGAGCGTTTCTAGCCTTGCCAGCTCGTTGGCATTTTCCGCAGAAGCTCCAATGAAGAAAGCGTAATGGGCATGACAGCGATTCTTGGCTCGGTGAAGTTTGTCCTCAAAAGCCTCTTGGGTGGTGGTGGAAGGAGAGGTGTTCGGCATTTCAAAAACACTGGTGACTCCTCCTAAAATAGCAGAGCGTGTGCCAGTTTCTAGATCTTCCTTATGGGTGAGTCCAGGTTCGCGAAAATGCACTTGGGAATCGATCACGCCGGGTAAAAGGTGAAGTCCCCGGAGGTCTAGAGTTTTTGCCGCTGGATTGGTAAGTCCAGAAGCTATTTGCACGATTCGTTTATTCGCGACCGCGACATCAAGTTTTTCTTCGATGAGCCCTATTCCGGTTGCATCCGGAACAAGAACGGTGGCATTTTTGAGAATTAAATCAAAAGAAGTTTTTGTCATAGGTTACCTGCTTAGATTCCAATTTATATTTTTCAAAGTAACATGTTTGCCCTTCTTTGGTCCAGACGGAAAGGAAGTGGTTTTCCCAGCCTTCCTAGCTTGCCATCTTGACCTTGTGAGCGGACGCAGCGAGAATTGGCTAAGCATGGAAAAATTTTTAGAATTTTGGAGTCACTATAATGCAGCCATCATTGAAAGTTTGGTGGCATTGATCTTGGTTTCCGCGATTTATCTCGCCTATCGGAGCCTTTTTGCGGCTAAAGAAGTGGAGACCTCCCATGAGGTGATAAGTGGCGGAGCTTTCAATGCCGTGCAAATCGAAAAAACTTTGCAGAAAATTTTAGATCAACAGTCTTCTCGCCCGGCCTCGTTGACTTCAGGGGTGGCAACTGAGACTGAGGTTCCAGCTGAGATCTTGCAAGAGCTTGATTTTCTGAAGAAAGCTCTTGAGGAAAAAGAGAAGCAGATTGCGACTCTTCAAGCGAAAGCGGCACAAGTCAATGCCGGACCCAGTGACGAGCAAATCGCGGCTGCGGCTTCGGCCGCTGCGGGATTGGCTGAAAAAGAACGGCTTGATTATGTATCAAAAATTAAAGAACTCGAAGCTCGTTTGGCTGAGTATGAAATTATCAGCGAGGACATTGCCGACCTCTCTTTCTTTAAAGAAGAAAATACTCGTTTAACGAAAGAACTGGAAGAGGCCCGAGGCGAAAAGCCACCTCTACAGTCGGCCGCACCAGAGCCTGAACCGTCATTGGAATCAGTGGTCCCACCTAAAAAAATGACGGTGCCGGAATCAGAAGTATTGCCAGAAGCTGAAGTGTTTGCGGAGGCAGCCGGTTCCATTGATGATTCTTTAATGGCTGAGTTTGCAAAAGCAGTGGAGGATCAAAAGTCTGGTGCTGCCCCAGCGGCCGACACTAAGGAAGATGAAAATCGTAAGCTCGTCGCTGAATTTGAAAACTTCAACAAAAAGAGTTGATATGAAAAAGATGAATTTGATAAGCGCTTTTTTAGTCTTAACTCCATTCAGTGGGGTGCGGGCCGCTATTCCCCCAAAAAATCCACTCAGTCCTCGTGTGATGGAGATATTGAATCTTCCTCCAGAGAATCGGACCCAAGCCGTTTTATCGACCACTGAAGATATGTATCATGACTTTTTGGGTGTCGCTTTTTCCGAAAAACAATCGATGCGTCTTCGCTGGCGAGCCCTTATGCTTGCAGCTGAAAATCGTCGAGGCAAAGCCACTCCGGATCTTTTGAAGGCAGCGAATCATAAACAATGGTTTATGAGAAATGCGGCGCTGGTGGCACTGGCAGAAGTTAACGATGCTGAAGCTCAAAAATTGGCAAAAAAACTGGTAAAAGATAAAGCTTTAGTCGTGCGATCGGCGGCGGTGGAGATTCTACAAAAAAATGTTCGTCCTGAAGTGCGTGACTTGCTTTGGGAAGAAATGGCTCAGAAGTACAATTTCCGCAATAAAGAAAGTCTTTGGATCCGCTCGCAAATTGTAGAAGCCTTGGCTCAAAAACCAGCCGATCATGAATTAAAAACGTTCAGTAAATTTCTTTATGATAAAGACAGCCGTGTACAAATAGCTGCGGTTGCGGGAATGGAAAAACTGACCGGTGTGAAGTTGGGCGAGGCCCAGTCTTCTCGCGAAAAATTAGTCTTGTTATGGCAAGACTACGCTCGCAAAGAAAAAATTGGCCTATAGAATAAACAGTTCCCCGAGGATTTTATCAAGCTGAGAAAAAATATAAAAATGATCTCCGCTGAAAAGCAGGGGATTTTTTTTAATATTCACTAAAGAACTCCAGCCCTGCAAATCTTGCAAAGACACGTGGGGGTCCGTTGTGCCACCAAAGATTAAGCTGGGTAAACTGAGTTTTTGCTGGGAATAGCGATGTTGATAACTGGCCATAATTGCGAAATCATTGCGCAAGGCTTTCAGAGTCAGGCTCAAAAGCGTGGGTTCGCGCTTGACGACTCCAGGAAGCTCTGAGAATTTTTCTACGGTTTGCAAAAGATCCGCATCGTTGAGCGATGCCAGCTTTCGGTGACTTAAAAGA
>DATBTE010000114.1:0-2962 GCA_036559425.1 Pseudobdellovibrionaceae bacterium
CGCGGCGGTGGATCGATCCACCGGAGAAATTGACTGGGCGGGAACTCAGGTCTATGTCCCGAACAAATTTGTTTTGTCAGGAATTAAAAAGAAAAACTCAGGTCTTTTGTATTATGGAGCCAGCATCAACCCCTATCGTAAAGATGCCATTGAAAGATTGGCACAAGCGAAAATGGATGGGGCCGTTCTCATCAAATGGATTCCTTCGACAATGAATATCGATCCCAGCGATCCTTCGCTTGAACCATTCTATAGAAAACTCGTGGAACTTCGCCTTCCGCTTTTAGTTCACACGGGACGCGAGCAAACCTTCACGGATGCTAAAGATCAACTCTGCGATCCTTTTTTATTAAAATTCCCCCTTGATTTAGGCGTCACTATTATCGCCGCTCACTTGGCTACAACCGGCGAGAATGAGGGCGAACCAGATTATAAAAGACTCCACAAATTATTTGAAATTGAAAGTTACAAAAGTCATTTATTTGCGGATATTTCAGCCACGACCCAATACAATCGGGTTAAAGGATTTTTTAGTTTGATCCACGACCCTTTGTTTCATGGACGACTTGTCAATGGAACTGATTGGCCTTTGATTGAAGCGGAATTTCTAGGTATGAAGCTCGTCCCTTACAAACTCTATTCTTCACCCTTATTCGGGTCCATCTTAAGCGATGCTCAGGTGTTTGAACTCGATTCGATTTCCAATGGCTTTGATCGTGATATTCGCCTAAAAGAGTTTTTAGGGACTCCGGAAGATCTCTTTTACCATGCAGAGAATCTCCTTAACATTTCCCTTCCGTGAAAAGAGAATAGACCTATTACTGAAACCTCGGCTCAATGATAGGTCTATTCTTTAATTCTACTTAAATCTCTACTTAACTAAGTTTCAATTTTTAGTGGGAGCTTTTTCCACCTTTTTTACCGGCTTCTCGAGCTAAATTGGGATCTTTAGAGAAAGACCTTTCTTCCGGAGGAACACTTTCGCCGCCTTTTTTACCCGCTTCTCGAGCTAATTCATGATCCTTCGAAAAAGACCTTTCTTCAGGAGGAACGCTTTCCCCACCTTTTTTTGCAATCTCCTTTTGCTTCTCTGGATCCATAGAAGCAAATCCGCGATTGCTAGTGTTTTTATTTTGATCTTGTGATTGATTGGTAGCCATAAACACCTCCCATTAATTAATCACGGTTAGTGAAAAATTATTTTCCACTCTGCGAGCCACCCTTACGTCCAGCTTCAGACTTGTCTGACTTACTCGAGCTCGAGTCACGTCCTCCTCCGTGGGAAGCTTCGCCTCCCTTTTTTGCACTTTCTTTTTGCTTTTGAGGATCCATTGAAGCGAATCCCTTATTATCACTTGTATTTCCTTGTTTCGTTGCCATTATGACCTCCTTGAGGTGGGTGCAATCTTTTGAGATGATTATACGCTGAGTGAAGTTTTAGATCTAAATGATCTTTAACATTTAACGAGCCTCATATCACTTGTGGTGAGGCCTCACAGAAATAATTCAAAGGAAAAAATAATAAAAAATATAATATTGAGAAGACTCATCTTATTTGATCGTTAATAAGCGATTTCTTTGAAATTTCACGTAATGGAAATGATATTGGATGACATCAATTTTATTTAGGAAATAAATGGTGATAGTTAAGAACTATCACCATCCGCTATTGCCTTCAGCCTACCAGCACTGTTTTGCCCATGTTGTTGAAGTGCTTTCAACCCACGGATTCTGACGAATTTTTTTCCATACGAACTGCTCGAGGTCGTTGGGATTTGAAATGTTGAGCGCGAGAACACAGTCCCACTCTCCTGATGTTGACCAGGCACCTATCACTGTTCCGTTTTTACGCCATTCTTCCCAAGCCGTTTCACTAGCACCTGGTTTCCATTTAATCCAGGCCCAAGCTTGCCATGTTCCTGGTTCTTTCGCCAACTCTGCTCCCATAAAATCTCCTTATGATTGATTCAGCCTTAGAATAAACAACTTTCACTACAATACCGAAGAAAATTTAAAATTCAGAATTCAAAAGAACAAAAATAGACAAAAGACCAGAACTTTAAATCTCATTTTGAGAAAGGAATCGCACCAAGACAAATTACCTTGGATTTAGAAAACAAATAATAAATTATGCTTTAAAAAAGACCTCTCCTCGTTCATTCTCATATTTATGCACATTTATAATGTCTCAATCAGAGCCCTAGCCACGTCAGCTCCACCTCACAACCTCAACCGGGATATAGGTTTGTCTTAGGGATCATGAAGTCGCTGTGCAGGTATTCAAATGGGGGAATGCATGGTGTATCGACTTTTCAACAAGTCTATAGCTGCTTTATGTCTTGCAATGCTTGCCTTATCTTTTCAAAACTGCGACAAAGGCTTCAAAGTCCTCGACGATTTTACCTCGTTTTCTTCAACAACCAGCTTAGGCTCAGCTATGAACTGCAGTCCCACTTTTGCTCCTGAGCGGGTGCCGCTGCGTTTGCTGTCCAACTTAGAGTATGATTTTATCGCCGCCGATGTGCTTCTCTCTAAAAGAAAACCCAGCGCCGATGCCAAATTTGATATTCCGGCGCTGGGCTCTTCAGGCTTTTCCAATACCAGCATGACCAGTGAGGCCAGCACGCCGACCATTTCTGATATGACCATGGAAAAATACTGGACCGCGGCCGGCGCCCTGGCCGATGAAGTGATTGCCAATAAAGCCCAAAGCGGCAGCGCCTACTCCTCTTTGGCTGCGTGTGCCTTGAATGTTTCCACGGTCTCGGAGACGTGTTATGCCTCCATTGCCCGAAGCCTCGCGCTTAAGCTCTGGCGGCGTCCCTTGTCTGAAACGGCCCCCAATAATGAACTCAGCCGGCTTGTGGCCCTCTTAAAAGGTGGCGCCAGCTTTGAGGGGGGATTTCATGATCTTATCAAAGCTTTATTAATAAGCCCTTATTTCTTAGTAGTATCCTTTAAC
>DATBTE010000115.1:0-9878 GCA_036559425.1 Pseudobdellovibrionaceae bacterium
TCTCCGATGAATACCAAAATTATTTTTAATTTTCAAAAATTCTTTCCACGCTTGAAAGACGTGGATGCACAAATCATCGTCGATAGCCTGCAGAAAAGCGCTGAAATCAAGGCCAACGGAACAAGTGTTGAGTTAAAGTAATTTTTTAAATCATTAAGTTTACTAGGGCTTTTTGGGGCAGTCATAAAGACGAATAAGCCTGGCCCCAAAATAAGAACCCGAACGAGTAAGACTCCACGGTGGGTACGGCAAAAACTTCACTTCCGCGCATTGTCCCTTTTGCACCACGGCCCAGCGGCGATCCTCTGAGGAGGCGGTGAATATTTCCCCGGTTTTACTATCCCTTACAGCCACCGCATAAGAGAAAACCTGCGGCGCGGGCTTCGCCCCTTCAGTGGTAAGAACGGCCATGGGAGCTTCCACACGCTCCACACCATAAATTTCGCCATCAATTCTTACAGAAAAAATATAGGAGTACCAATTCACAAAAATGAAAAGCAAAATACCCAAGCCGACCATTGAGAAAGAAATAAATACAAACTTTTTCATAGAATTGAATTTAGCCCTTAACCGCCTCAATAATCAAGCAGCTTTGACTTTCATATGCGGAATCTGACCTAGAATTTCCATAGAATATTCATCCAAAGAAAAATCGCAATGACGGCACCTCATCACATAATGACCTTTGTCGTTGTTATCCAAAAAAAGCACGGCATCGGGATGATGGGGGCAGGTCAGCGAGCCCGCAAAAGCGTTCATCTTATCCTGCGGCGCCTGGATGAGCTCAAAGACGATATTTCGATCGCCCTCAAAGCCTTTAATCTCTCGCTCGCCTAAACGAGTCATTTGAAAATTTTCCAGCTCTAAAATGGCCGCGATATCACAGTCGATAAGAATTTGATCAGGCTCAGCCAGATTCGTCAGTCTTGAAGCTAGAGGCAAAGGCGCCCCAATCGCCGTATAACAACGGAAAAACTTTTTATTTCCATAGAAACCCACATTGGCATAGCCGACGGAGATCCCAATACGGATCTGCATTTCTTTTTTCCAGTTCATCAGGTAAAACTCACGATCCGCCTGCAAAAGTTCACGCACTTCCAAGGCCGCATAACACGTCCTCTGTACAAAGTCCGCATGAGGAATAGGGTCATTTGAAAAAGCAAGAATGCCATCACCTTGAAACTTGTCGATGGTTAAATCATACTTCAAGAAAGTGGACACCACCGTGTCCATGAAGCGTGCAAGGACCATATCAACTTTGCGCTGGTCCAATCGAACCACGCGCTCAGTCGATCCTACGATATCGACAAAAATAGCACAAATTTGGCTTCTATGAACTCCTTTGTCCAGATCCACGCGTCCCTCTCGGATAGCTCTTACCACTTGAGGGCTAAACTGACTACTCAGAACATTGAGGCGGACGGCTTCACCAGTTTTCTCTTGAATTATAAGATCGCGATTAGAAATTTCGGTCTTCAAAGCTAGGCGAGAATTAATTTCTCGACTTCGCAATGCCCCGTTAAAGTGACGGATCAAAAAACATAATACCAGAGAGCCCACGATAAAAAAGGAGAAGACGAAAATCGCCTTATAATCTTCAATGCCACGAGCCTTTAATAGAACAATGATATAATATGGCAGAAAAATGCCAATCGCTAAAAGAGCGAAAAAGCGACGACTAAAAGGTACAAAAGAGAGCCCCCCCAAGGCAACCAAATTTAACCCTGCATAGTAAGGCGTTGCCGCATCTGGCACCATAAGGATAATGGCGTTAATAAAACCAGCAGCACCAACACCCAATGCCAAGATCGCCACAAATTGCGTTTGATTAAAACTCCGTGTCCTATCTATAAGAAAGTTAATCCCCAAGCACAAAGGGATTACTAACAGTCGAATCCCAAGGAAGGGCCATTTATACTCGGGATATAAAATACAATCAGCCAACCAAAAAACAAGAAACAATGGAACCATCATCCAATGACAAATCACGTGGACGATCGAACGCATTTCTTCGATCGCCTCTGCTTCACGAAACTTCGCTGCCGCTAACTTTTCTTGCATACTCTCCTGGAGCTGTCCCAATTTGCTTCCAACTTGTCCTTCGTTAAATTTCTATTTTTCAATCACTACAAAAAGATTTACTCCTAAAGGTTCTTTTTCGACATAAACCTTAGAACCGAAACCTTTGAACATCCTCTCCAGATCTTCTTTTGAGCGATAAATCAAATTCCAATCAAGGCACAACTCCATAAGCGGTGTTGTGGGATTGTCTGTGCTGAAATTACCGATAATGAGCTTTCCACCTGGCTTTATACATGCAAGCATTTTTTGAGCAGCCATTTGCGCCACGGGTTCAGTGAAATAATCAAATAATCCTGCAGAGTAAACCAAGGCATAGTCTTTTTCTGGCAGACCACCGGCAATCACATTGCGAATAGCGAGATTTTTAAAATTGAACTTAAAACCTGACTTCACAAACCTATCTATAGAGCCAATGTGTTTTTGCGCGTACTTCAAAGACTCCTCATCTTGATCCAAGCAAGTAAAAGACACGGGACGACCATAAAACTCTTTATAATTCTGAAGAAAGAGTTGTTGTTCCATCGCTGGACCACTGGCTACAGATATGATCTTTAGAGGTTCTTGAGATGAATGAACTTCAAAAATTTGTTTGATTTTTTCAACTAGATAATATCCGCGATTTTTAACCGCCACTCCTGCCGGCTCACCCACAAGATATTTATGCATGCATTGATCAAATAGAGTTTTGCCCGTCACTTCCGCGCGATAAAGATGATTCATCATCTCATAATCCCCGGCGTAACCACGGGGTTTATGAAAGGCGCGTGCCGCAAAAGGAGCTCCATAGATATAGGGTCCGAGTTGTTCACGAATGAAATCCGTGGCCAGTTGAGCATCTTCAGGACTTAAATTTTTCAACATCGGCGGTACTTGTTTGTAGACTTGAGGGATTACATTTCCAATATATTCACCGATATTTTCCACAATCGTCATGCGGTACTCTTGCGCTTCTTGCGCATTATCTACGGGAGCATCTTTTTCGAGTTGATCAATAGACTCTTTAAGCTTTTGAAACCAGTCCCGGACTTGAAAAACAATCTGCCGATAAGGCGGCGGCAAACGCTCTATTTTAGCCCCATATTCATTTTGCTTCTGCAAAACCGCTGAGGTCAGTTCGAGGACCTTGATACGCTCCACGCGGAAAGGCTCCCCCACCGTTTCAAAGGCCCATATTCTCTCATTCGTCACCGAAGTGGGATGAGATTCCTCTCTGACTTTACGTAAATGCAAAGTCTGTGTCTCCGTACCCTCAAAGTAAACCTTGGCCGTGCAGTATTCTTTTTCTTGATAAAGTTTCGCGAGAATGAGCGAATCCTCAGCACTCACGATGGTTGCGCAACCAAAGGTGCTTATGTTCAAAACTTCTATTCTTGTTCCATGGAAATCCAAGAAGCATTTTGCCGGATCCAGCTGTAAGCGATCTTGACGGATAATCTTCTTATACTTTGCGGTTCCTTCTTCATTGATAAGAAAACCTTCTTGTTTCATAGCTGCAGATGGGCGAGTCATGGGTGATTCTCCTTGAATTTCATAGTTCATATATCGGTTTATTTAAAACGAACGGTATGGCTGATGGTCCAGGCAGGGGGTCCAGTTCCTCGTTAACACTATGCTTAATGCGGCCAAGAAATGGGCAAATTGACGATTGCCCTGGTCATTAGACCCTAGAGGGCGGTAGACTAAAGTGTTACTTGAAGTGAGGAAAATATGCTTGAAGCAGTCTTAACAGGAATTGGCTCCCTCGTCGTTGGAGGCGGACTCGGATTCACCCTACGAAATTATATAAACACATACACTCTTAAAAAAGCTAAACAAGAGGCCGCGGACTTGATCGCCGAGGCCAATGATGCGGTGGAAATTAAAGCTCTCGAAGAAAAAGAACGCACCCAAGAGATCGAACTGGAGATGTGGTCCAAAGTTGAACCTGACATGCTCAAAGTCGAAGCTCGCATAGAAGAACTCCAGGAGCTCATTGACGAAAAAAAGCAAAAACACGATGCCGCTCTCGCAGAAGAAAGAAAAAAACTGCAAATTCACGAGAATGAAACCCAACAGCAAGAAAAAGCTGTGCAAGCTCAAGAAATAGCTTTGCAAAAAATCCGTGCAGCTCAAAAGCAGCTGAATGATGAATTTACGAAGCGCCTTTCACAGAAACTCAACACCAGCCCCCAGGAAACGAAGCAACAAATCGCTGAAACTCTCGAGCAAGAGACTTATCAACGTTTGCAAAAGTGGGCGGAGGAATACGAAGAAGAGACTAAAGAACATGCCGAAACCCGCGCCAAGCGAATTCTTGACGTGGCTTTAGACCGCTTCGCCCGCCCCTACTGCGCGGAGCGCGGCATAGGGGCTGTGAACTTCCCCGATGCCAACGCACGCCGCTTGTTGTGTGATGCTAAGGGTGAAAACATCAAGACCCTGCAGGAGGTCGGTGGCTGCGATATTATCGTTGAGCCAGAAATGGAGATGGTCGGTGTGGCAGGTTTTGATCCTGTTCGTCGCGAACTCACCCGCCGAGTCATAGAGCGTGTACTCAAAGAAAAGAAAAACCTCACTCCCGATTTTATCCGCAAAGTAGCTGAAAATCAGAAGAAGGAGCTTTTTCGCCAAATTAAAGCCGATGGCGATGCCATTGCCAAAGAATTAAGACAGCAGGATCTTCACCCTGAAATTAAACAAATGATGGGAAGTTTACGTTATCGTTATTCCTTTACGCAAAATCAGTATTTCCATTGCGGCGAAGTGGGTTGGCTTGCGGGTCTTCTCGCAGCAGAGTTAAAAATGAACGTTAAAACGGCTCGTAGATCAGGCTTGCTCCATGATATCGGCAAATCCATGGACCATGCGATTGATGGAGGCCATGCCGTCATAGGAGCAGACTTCATTCAAGCTCGCAATGAGTCCCCTGAAGTGGTTCATGCAGTACGAGCCCATCACTATGATGAGCAACCTTCCACGGACCATGCCTTTCTGGTTATTGCCGCCGATGCGATCTCTGGGGCTCGCCCAGGGGCTCGTCGATCGACGATTGAGTCCTACAATCAAAAGGTTTCAGAATTGCAGGATATCGCCAGAAGCTTCGATGGCGTCACCGATTGTTATG
The DNA here is from genome assembly GCA_036559425.1 of Pseudobdellovibrionaceae bacterium. Taxonomy (GTDB): domain Bacteria; phylum Bdellovibrionota; class Bdellovibrionia; order Bdellovibrionales; family Bdellovibrionaceae; genus JACMRP01. Next base: position 5,186 of record DATBTE010000115.1, read on the forward strand.
TTCTCAATGGCGGCCGTGAATGTCGAGTGATGGTGAACAGTCGCAAAGTGGACGACTCGCAAACTCTGGCTTTAGGTCGCAAAATCGCGACAAAAATTGAAGAGGAATGCAATTACCCCGGCCAAATTAAAGTAGTTATTGTACGGGAAACGGTCGTCTCTGAAAGCACCAAGGGTCACAACTAAATTCTTCATCGAAGACAAATAAAAAAGGGAGCCGAAGCTCCCTTTTTTATTTGTCTATATCTTATTCATCACTACCTACCCGTGGGTGGCGTGATACTGCTCTTCACTGAAGTCATCCACTAAAATTGCATCGTAGCGAACGGTATCTGACTGTTGAATAAGTTTGTACTCATCTTCAGAGATCACATTCTTCCCCCGAGCATCATCAAGCAACAGGGCCACTTTCTTTTTAGGCAACAATCCATCACGGATGGCCTTCTTAATTTTCTTCTCCGCAGCTTCCGCTCTCAAAGTGATGCTGAAAGCATTTTCTAGACGATGAAGCTGTTCCCCTTCTTTGGTCGGCAAGAAAATACCTTGGGTCAAACGATCCCGTACAGATCCCTCTTGCAACATCGCTGAAGCAATGGCGTGGCTCCAACCGTCAGATGCTTGAGAACCCAGAGAGTTGATACGCGACCATGAACCGATCCAACCTTTAACAAACCAACGAAGACCTGGAATTTTCAAATTATCGAAAAGACCATCGAAACCCTTTTGGATTTCAGCCATACAAAGTTTCAAATTATAATGAGCAAAAGCCAAATCCTCGTCGCGACGACCCTCTGCTTCAAAACGTCTTAAGATAGATGTTGCCATATACATATAACCTAAGATGTCAGCGAAACGACCGGTAATTTTCTCACGCATTTTCAATTCCCCCCCTAAGACTGCCATGGCAATATCCGCCACGATTGCATAAGTCGCAGAAGCCCAGGACAGACGACGGAAATAACGTTTCATTTGCGGATGCGCGCTCGGAGCCGGCGCCAAATAACCACGAGTCAGGCTGAGACCAATACTACGGCATAGATTTCTAACCACATGGCCCACGTGACCCCAGAAAGCGGTATCGAAAGCGCCCAGGTCTTTGGCATCCATCGCCTTCACTTCCGCATAAGCGAACGGATGCGCACGCAGAGCTCCTTGACCAAAAATGATCAGGGTCCGAGTCATAATGTTCGCGCCCTCAACCGTGATACCAATCGGAGTGCCGATATAAATTTCAGCTAGTAAATTGCGAGGTCCCATGGAGATTCCCGCTCCACCCATAATATCCATGGCATCATTGATGCCTTTACGACCCATCTCTGTAGAATAGTACTTTTGAATCGCTGTGATCACTGAGGGTTTCAAACCTTGATCAAGAGCTCCCAAAGTATATTTTCTCATGGCTTCCAACAAGTAAGTGGCAGCACCCAGGCGGGCTAGAGGTTCTTCGACACCTTCAAATTTACCAATGGAAACGCCGAACTGACGGCGAATGACAGAGTGAGCGCTCACTACACGGGAAGCCAATTTTGCTCCACCAGTAGCTTGTGCGGGCAAGCTAATGCCACGGCCGGCAGCCAAGCATTCCGTCAGCATCAACCAACCTTTGCCGCACCCGTCTTTGCCCCCTACCACAGCCTCCAAAGGCACAACCACGTCTTTACCTTGAGTTGGACAGTTATAGAAAGGAGTTCCCAATGGATCATGACGACGACCAATCACCACTCCAGGAGTGTTAGAAGGGATCAGGCCACAAGTAATACCAATGTCTTCGCCCATTCCCAAAAGGCCTTCAGGATCGCGAAGTCTAAATGCCAAACCAATACAGGTTGAGATCGCCGCAAGGGTGATCCAACGTTTGTTCCAGTTCAAGCGAATATACAGTTTTCCATCCGTGCCTTTGAACACCACACCGCTGGAAATGATCGAACCCGCATCAGAGCCCGCTGTAGGCTCAGTCAAACCGAAGCAGGGAATCTCTTCGCCTCTTGCCAAGCGAGGAAGATAATATTTCTTTTGCTCATCCGTTCCGTAATGAACCAACAACTCTGCAGGGCCCAAAGAATTGGGAACCATCACGGTCACTGCGGTGGAAAGAGAGCGCGAAGCCAATTTCATAATAACTTCAGAATGGGCCAAAGCGGAGAACCCCAGTCCGCCGTATTCTTTTGGAATAATCATTCCGAGGAATTTTTCTTTTTTAATATAAGCGAAAGCCTCATCGGAAAGTTTGCGGGATTTCCACATTTCCCAATGATCAATCTTTTTACAAAGTTCTTCCACGGGCCCATTCATGAAAGCTTGTTCTTCAGCGGTGAGCTGAGGGTAAGGCTCCTGCATGAGTTTAGAAAACTCTGGTTTTCCAGAGAATAAATCTTTCTCCACCCAAACAGTTCCAGCATCAATTGCCGCGCGTTCTGTATCTGAAATTTTTGGCAAGAAGTGGAGCTTTTCAAAGAGAGTCATCACCCCTTTGGTTACCAGCGCGGCACGCAAAGGCTTCACATTAAAGATGACCATCACCACTGCATAAACAATCAAAAGCCAAACCGGGAGTTTGAAACCCACAAAAATCACAGCCAATACGATTGTCCAAATAATAAGAGGACTTCCTAAAAATCCAACCGCCAGAAGACCAACAAGAGAACCAAGAAGGGCCCACCACGGGCACTCTAAAAATAGACCATGAATGCTATTCACGCTGCAACTCCTTTAATAACGTTACCAATTACACGCCTGTTTTTGAGGAAGGGCAAATAAAAAAGCCTCCACATTAAGGTGGAGGCTTTTAAAACTAATGATCATCAAATAGAGTCTGAGAATTACTTAGTTTCAGAGCCAGGAGTTGCTGCTGGAGCCTCACCCGCTGGAGTTGCAGTCGCTGCAGGTTGACCTTCAGCTGGAGCTGCCATTTGTTCTTGAGCTGCAGGCGTAGGAGCTGGTGCAGTTTCAACTGGAGTGTTTTTAGAGCAAGTGAAGCCAGTAGTGAAAGACAATGCAAGCAATGCTGCTACAACGACTAATTTCATGGTGTAATCCCCTTATTAATTAATACCTTTCGCATTTACGCAGAACGGCAATGGTTAAAAAATCCTAAATCTGTACTTTGGTCCACGTAAACTGCACGAAACCTCAAACTTTTGCAAGAATTTATTTCTGACAATTTGAACACCAATAACTCGAGCGGCCGCCTAAGATTTGAGCTGAAATTTCCGTGCTACAAACCACACACTTTTGTCCTTTCCGATCATAAACTCGAAAACTTTGCTGAAAATATCCGCTTTCTCCGCTGAACTGTTCGTAATTACTAATGCTGGAGCCACCGGCCGCAATAGCCTCTGTTAAAACCTCTTTGATGATACGCGCCAATCGCTCACATTTTTCCCGGCTGACTTTCATCGCCTTGATGGAGGGGCGGATTCCCGCTCGAAACAGAGCTTCGCTCGCATAAATATTCCCCACACCGACCACAATTCTTTGGTCCATGATGGCCACTTTAATAGCCGTGACCTTCCCCCGCAGCTTCTTCCACAAAGCATCGCCGCTGAAGGCTTCCGTGAGGGGTTCATAGCCAAGAATTTTTAGTTTTGCATGGTTCTCTTCCTGACCGAGAGCCACAAAATCGAAGCAGCCAAAGCGGCGTGGATCCCGATAAGCCAGACGCAAGCCACCCCCCAGATGCAAATAGATATGATCATGATCACGCTCCTCCCCCAGAACTGCCACTCGCCACGTTCCCGTCATCCCTAAATGCGAGAGCAAACTTCCCGCTGGCGTTTTTAAAAGCAAGTACTTGGCCCGCCTCTCAACGGAAACGATTCTCTGCCCCACCAAGCTCTGCACTTTTTTAACTGGAATAGGATCTCGCAAGTCCTTACGCTTCAGCTCAATCTTCTCAATTACGGGGTGATCCTTCAGAATAGCTGCAAGCCCATTACGTACGGTTTCGACCTCGGGAAGTTCTGGCATTAGGCACCTAACTTGTTGATATTATTAGAGTGGGATGCCTGAAAAATACTCAAATCACCCAAAATCACCCGATTCCAAATCACCCACGTCATTTTACCCTCCTAAAGGGGACTACATTGTCACCTAACTTACGATCTTCTTTACTCAACCCAAGCTGATTAATATGCTCTAAAACTTTAAGCGACGTTTCTTTTTGAACTTCGCCGTCAATTTTCGAGTAATGATCAGCAAGCTTTAAATCTTTATGACCTGTCATCGCCATCACTGAATCCAAACCCATGCCGCCTACCCTTCGAGCCAACGTCGCCATCCCATGCCTTAAACAATGAGTGCCCGTATAAGGAATCCCTGTTTTTGCCTGGGCCCATCTATAGTTCGACTGAATCGTACAATAGTTCAAGGGCTTGCCTTCCACGTGAAATAAGTAATTGCATCCAGGGGCTCTCATTTTCAATCTTCTTTCGACGATTTCTTTAAGCGCCGAATGGATATGCACCCTTCGTGATTCTTTGTTCTTAGGAAAAGGCTTTAGATACTCAAACACCTTACTGCTATTACACCAAACCACGACATCCTTAATCAGAATGTATTAATAAGTGCGTTGGATAAGCTACATATTTCTTGATTTTTATCTTGGTTTAGTTATTCTCAGACTATGAGAAAAGATGACGCAAGAAAATTAGATCACAAAACTCTAGAAGAATTAAGAATCAGATCAGTTCGCAGAG
>DATBTE010000116.1:0-19522 GCA_036559425.1 Pseudobdellovibrionaceae bacterium
ACTTCTTGGGGAAAATAAAGTGGCCTCTTTTGATGGTCTTAGTTTTAGCTCCCTTGGCCTTACTTTTAAAACAACCTGATTTCGGAAGCTTTGCGATCATCTTGATGGTGGGAATAGGCCTGCTATTTTCTTTTGGTCTTCGCTGGAGATATATTCTGACTGTCGCCACTATGGTTTTGCCGGCGGTTTACTTTCTGATTATGGCTGTGCCCTATCGTCGTGCCCGAGTCTTGGCTTTCTTAGATCCCTGGTCCAACCCCGCTTCGACTGGGTTCCAAGTCATTCAAAGTATGTTGAGTTTCCATTCCGGGGGGTTAACAGGAGCCGGAATTGGGCAGGGACAAGGCAAGCTCTTCTTTCTTCCGGAAGCGCACACGGATTTTACCTTGGCAGTTTTCGGAGAAGAAATGGGCTTTGTCGGATTTCTGATTATCCTGAGTCTTTATGGTTTTGTGGTGATGCGCGGAATTCAAATCGCGGTCAAAGTAGAGGACACCTTTAAAAAGTCGATGGTGCTGGGATTGACTCTTTCTTTCGCCCTGTCGGTGTTTATTAATGCCGGGGTGGTCATGGGACTTTTGCCGACCAAGGGTTTGACTTTGCCGTTCTTAAGTTATGGAGGTAGTTCCTTGGTGGTGTTATGCTTCACCTTTGGCCTCATTTTAAATGTTGAAAATTCTTTGGAATCGGGGGACCTTTCTAAAAAATTTAGAAAAGCGCGCTGGGACCAATCAAAGGTAAAAAATCATGAGTAAAAAAAATGTGGTGATTGCTGGTGGCGGCACGGGTGGTCACATTTATCCTGGTGTTGCCATTGCTCGTGCCATTGAAATTAAACATCCTGACTATCAAATTCATTTTGTGGGAACCCCCACAGGTCTAGAAAATAAGATCATTCCGCGCGAGGGATTTCCTCTTCACCATATCAGTATTGGAAAGCTCAATCATGCAGGCGACCTTAAAACCAAAGTCCTGACGATTTTGGGAATGCCCCGAGCCTTTATCCAGTCCATTGCCTTATTGATGGAGTTGAAACCCCAAGCGGTTCTAGGAGTCGGAGGCTATGCTTCAGGTCCTTTTGTGCTGGTCGCGAGCTTGCTGGGCTTTCGTACGGCCATTTGGGAGCCTAATGCATTTCCAGGAATGACCAATCGCTGGTTATCCCGTTTCGTCGGAAAAAGCTTTGTGGTTTTCGAAGAAGCGGCGAAGTTTTTAAAAAGCAAAGCGATCACCCAGGTGGGTCTGCCGATTCGAAAAGAGGTTGAATCCCTAGCCAGTAAAGATATCGGGAAAGACGCGCCAGAATTTCATATTCTTGTCTTTGGCGGAAGCCAGGGAGCTCGTAGTATTAATAAGACCGTTCAGGAAGCGATCCTAAAGGGGGGCGAGTGGTTGAGTAACACCAAGATCATTCATCAAACGGGCCCTACAGATTATGCTTCCGTTGCAGAAGCGTACAAAGGACATAGCCAAGTGGAACCCCATGAATATCTTTATCAGATGGAAAAGAACTACGAGTGGGCTGATTTGATTATCTGCCGTGCAGGGGCAAGCACAGTAGCGGAGGTTTCGGCCTGTAAGAAACCGGCTATCTTTATCCCCCTTCCCACGGCAGCGGATGATCACCAGCGTAAAAATGCCGAGACTTTGTTGGAGCAGAAAGCGGCGGTCATGATTCTTCAAAAAGATCTAACCCCTGAGTCTCTTATCCAGCAGATCGAATATTTGAAAAATGATTCACAAGCCCGTGAAGAAATGAGAAAAAATTTAGCGAAGTTCTATAAACCTCAGGCGGCAGAGAAAATGGCCGAGCTTCTTTTGGGCTGAAATTAGATAGGAATATTTCATGCGTTTGCAAAAATCAAAATTCCATTTTGTAGGTATCGGCGGAATCGGTATGTGCGGTCTGGCGGAGTTGCTCCATAATATGGGAGCGATCGTTTCTGGAAGTGATCTAGCGGAAAATGCCAATACCGAACGTCTGAAAGACATCGGCGTTAAAATCTTTAAGGGTCATGCGGCCACCAATGTGCGCGATGCGGATGTGGTGGTGTATTCCAGTGCGATTCAATACACCAATCCTGAAATTGCCGATGCCAGAGCCAAGCAAATTCCTTTAATTCCCCGAGCCGAGGCCCTTGCTGAAATCATGCGGATCAAGCGCGGTATTGCCGTGGCCGGAACCCATGGTAAAACCACGACGACGAGCATGACCTCCGCGATTTTCCTGGAGGCGGATTTGAAGCCGACGATTGTGGTGGGCGGGCGTTTTGAACTTATCAAGTCCACCGCTCTCCTCGGAAGTGGTGAGTGGCTCGTGGCGGAAGCCGACGAAAGCGACGGCAGTTTTCATAAATTAAGTCCAGAGATAGCCATTATCACCAATATCGACTCGGACCACTTGGACCATTTTAAAACTTTCGATAATTTGCAAAAATCATTCTATGACTTTGCTTTGCGCGTTCCTTTTTACGGGACCACGATCATTTGTGGTGATGATCCCAAGGTCAATGTTCTTTTCGAAAATTTCCCAAAGCGTGCCCACTTCTACGGCTTTGACGAAAAAAATGATATCATTCTCAAAGGCGAAAACGGAAAATACACTTTATTCCGTCGTGACTACAAAACCGGCGAAAAAAACAAGTTCGGGGATTTTGAACTCAAAGTCCCTGGTCGTCACAATGCCTTGAACGCCACGGCCGCGATCTTAGCGGGTCTTGCGGCGGGTGTTGATTTCTCGACCTGCGCAAAAGGTCTGCAACGCTTTGAAGGCGTGGACCGTCGCTTTCACTTCAAGGGCGAGAAAAAAGGCGTTCGCGTTTATGATGACTATGGTCATCACCCCACTGAAGTTCGCGCCGTGCTCCAAGCTTTCCGCGAAAAATTCCCAGAGAATCGCCTGATTGTGTTCTTCCAACCACATAGATTTTCCAGAACTCAACACTGCTGGCACGACTTCACCACCTGTTTCAACCAGGCCGATGAAATCCTGGTGACGGATATTTATCCCGCCGGCGAAGCCCCCATCCCGGGTGTCAACTCTGAAAAACTCGTCGAAGAAATGAAGCACGAAAAAGCCGAATATTTCGTTCGAGACCCCCACTCCTCGGACAAAATCCTCACCCGCCTCCATTCAGGCGACATCTTCATCACCCTCGGAGCCGGCGACGGCTGGAAACTCGGCCTCGAAGTCCTCAATAAACTTTAGGTACGCCGTACCTTTTTCGGATGCGATGCGATGGAAATAAAAAAGAACGTGGCTTTGGCAGAATATACTTCGTGGTTGGTCGGTGGATCGGCAGAGTTCTTTTGCCTTCCAGAAAATGAAGCGGATGTAAGAGAGGCGATGCAGTGGGCTCACGAGCAAAAGCACGCTGTCACTCTTTTTGGTGGCGGCACCAATGTGTTGATTTCTGATAAAGGAATTCGCGGCTTGGTGATATGTTTGCGCAAATTTTCAGGTGTTGAAAGTAAAGAGGTCGAGGGCCGCTTGGAAATCACGGCTTTAGCCGGAACCGGAAAGTCGGAGCTTCTCAAAATATTTCTTAAAAACAAACTCCCACCCGCATTATTTCTGGCGGGCCTTCCGGGAGATGTTGGCGGAGGCGTCGTCATGAACGCGGGCGTGGCCGAAGCTTATGTGCCGAGGGAATTCGTCGAGATTATAGATTGGATCGAAGTGCTTCGATTCGAAGTCGACACTTTCACGACCCATCGTTTTACAAAAGACCAGCTTCATTGGGAATATCGTCATTCAAAAGGGTGGCAGCCCGGAGTCATCACCCGTGTGGGAATGAGCTGGCCTCTTCAACAGGCCGATGCCTCGATCCTCGAACAAGTTCGCAGCGCCAATAAAATACGTCTTTCAAAACAGCCTTTGGATATGCCAAGTTGTGGCTCCGTTTTCCAAAATCCACCGGGCCACAAAGCGGCACAGCTCATAGATAGCTGTGGATTGAAGGGCTTTACTGTAGGCGAAGCCCAGGTCTCGCTGAAACACGCAAACTTTATCGTGAATCTCGGCGAAGCCAAGGCCCTCGATATGTGGCAGGTGATAGAACACGTGCGAGAGACTGTCAAAAAAATCAAGAACGTCGATCTTCACACCGAAGTCATTCGTCTCGGAGAGTGGACTTAGTTTTTAACCATCTCAAGAAAATCCCTTCCAAATCGGTGGGCGTCTCCGGGCCAACGAGCGGAGAGATAGTTTTGATCCCTTACAGTGAAGCCTCTAGAAAGAGAAAGTGGATGATCCCTTAGAATTGGCATGGGGCCAGGTAAAAAACCATCTTGAGAATTGAGGACAGAGCGCACCTCACCCTCGACAGTTTGTGGATAAGTTCTATAGTAATCTCCAAGCCAAATCTTCGTTAAGCCCCAAGCAAGAAGTTCTTGTCGCGCAAGCAAAGACGTGGTCTTTCGATTTGTTAGCACGCTCTTTCCAGATGTTAGGGTTCGAGCCACCAACACCACTCCATGACATATAGCGCCTATTGGTTTGTTGAGCAGAAAAAAGTCTTCTATAATTTTTTTGAGGATTTCAGATTCAAGATATTCTTTCATTCCCGAGGCGTGTCCACCCGGAAGAATAATGCCATCATACACATGAGCTTGGATTTCAGACCATTTGCAGGGATTACGAAATTCGTGGCTTTGCTCGAGCGCTTCATAAGCAGCTTTACCATTTTTATCAGCAGCAAGCAGCGGAGCAAGCAGACCCAGTCCCTGTCCGAAAAGCATACGTAGATCACAACGTGCTACCTGACCTTCAGGGGTTGCAAATCTGACTTTGACTCCATTTTGTGTAAGGATTTTCCAGGGCACTGCGCATTCAGTCGGATCAAAGTCATGGGAGGGGAGGGGAATTATAACTATTTTTGGATTTGTGAAGGAATACATTTAGAAGGACCCCATGAATACTTTCTCGCAGGAGTTAATCCCATGGGATTGATTTTCTTTTTGAATATCGTAGATCCGTTTTGCTTGCGGAGCCATTTCGGGTCCCACGTCCAACAAGAAAGAAACCGATGAAAGATATTTGCTGTCTTTTCTGTAAAGAGCCTGCAGCATATATCCTTCAATTTTTACTAAATACATGGGGTTCGATAATATGGCGTAAAGAGCCGATACTCTTACTTGCGGATCAGCATCTCCCGCTAAGCTCCACAGTTGATGGCTGGCTGTATCCAGGCTTGATTCTTGCCGTGGGCTTAATTTTTTAATCTCTCTGAGTACCAAAACCCGCGTCTTCGTATTTAAATTCGAATTGCTGTATTCTCCATAATATGAATTTTTTGAGATGAACTTCGCGAGGGATTCCTTGTAGAAAAATCCCATAGCTTCTTTTATGTTCCGAGGGACCTCGGTGCCCTTAAGATCATGAATCAGCTTCTCGGCCCAGAGAACTTCAGAGCCACCATTATAGCCAGAAGGCATAAAGAAGAGCCTTGCTAACCAGACATCAGCGTTGGGTCGTTCGCTGGTGTGCTTGACTATATCTAGAGTTTTATCATAGGTCTTCGGTAGTTCCTCAGGATAGACTTCTTTAGATATGAAGTTGAGGAGATCCATTTTTTTGCTGGCGACAGTGCCATCGTAAAGGTGCACGCTCAATGAGGTATCCAGTGCTTCCAGCAAAGAAGATTTCAGCGGGCTGCGCATAGATAAACTGTTGTTCTTTTCGCTGACGGGTAGAGTGATCTTAACATTATTTAAAACGGCTTCGAGAACGTTTACACCTTCGTGGCTCAAGAGACTGGTTTTCGCTTGAACAGCTCTTTGAACAAGAGCCTCCATATGCTCAGGTCCGATACGCTTAAGGAATTTTTCTTTGAGGAGATCACGAGCTTCCTCGGAGCCTGTTGTTCTGAAGTTTTCCAGAACTTCTTCGAATGTCGCATTTGAAAGATCCGGTTTTGCAGGTTCAACGTTGTCACCTGATCCATTGCGGGAAGAAATTTTGGAAAGACGATCTAGAACGGGCTTTTCTTTGGAGTTCTTGGTGATTTCTCCAAGAACGAAGTTTGCATCAGCTTCCGAAGAATTTCCTTTAAAGCGCCCTGCTTCATACATAATAAGGAAATTCATTTTCTTAAGAAGATTTGCTTCAGAGACTCCTTCGAAGCCCATCATGACCAATTGGTCGTTGGTCATTTTGTTGAATTCACGGATTTCACTATAGATGAGATAGGGAACGGACTTTCCGGCCAATTTCTCGGGCGTCCATACTTTTTCCAGCAGTTCTGTGGCTTCATAGCCGGCTTGAGGTCCATAGCCCTCGACAAGAGTTTTTAGAATTTGCCCATCGGCACCTTTACCGTCAAAACCTTCACCGGTTCTCCAAGAGTTGACTTCATTTAACAGATTAAAAAGACCTCCATGGTTGGCAAAGAGTGCGGCCATGCCGCCTAAGCTCGGTCCGTCGATTTGATAAGGAACGCGGTAGCCCTTTGCTTTTGTCCAAGCATCCAAAGTTTTTGTAAATTTATTGAAACGGCTGTGAGTCATTTCATGAGTATAGCTGTTTAAATCCCCGCGACTGGGAAGAACGAAAGTCATTTTTCCATCCGTCGGATTGAAAAAGGCGGCTGCGCCTTGTTGGTATTCGTGGGTGACTGGAACTTGAAAATTCACATGATAGCGAATGATTTTTTCGAATCTGCTTTTTAATTTTGGATCAGTCAGTTTATTACCTTTTTCCACGAGATCCCGGGTAATAAAAAATCCAAAACCGCTTCCCAATATCCAAAGGTTGCCGACTTTTTCATAACGATAGGAGTTTTGTTTCTCCATCGTAGCGATTATTTTCAAGTCAGCTTCACTAAACTCGTCAGCTGAGAGAAGAAATGTTTCAGCTAGTGTTTGTTTATAAACGCTAGCGATCAGCTTCTCGAGTGGACTGGCAAGCTTCGCTTGTCTTAGAGGGTTGTCCATGAGGGCCACGACCATCGATTTGATCATTTGATCTTTGACGTCTTTAAAAGCATAAAGATCCTGGAAAAACCCCACACCATCTTGAAAGGAATATATCTTTGTCGTGCCTTCTTTGTGGATTTTGGCATGATGTCTTTGCGCGACGGTCTCTATGTACTGGCGAACTTGGGGGGAGTATGTCTTTTCATATTCAGCTATTTTTTTGTCGAAGTTTTCAGAAAAAGATCTGAGTTTTAATCTTTTGCCTTCTTCGCGCAGGAACATTTGATATTTAAAGGTAATTTCACCGCTTTCAATTTTTGGATCATTGAGGCTTTCTCTGATTTCATCGCGATTCAGACTTCCAAAGAGATCCTGGATATTTATTATTTGCAGGCTTCGTTGAGTCAGTTGAAAAACCGTCGGCACCGTTGCAAAAGCATTCAGTCCAATCAAACAAGTTGCTAAAAAAAGACTCCATTGTTTCATTCAAAGGCTCCTTAAAAAGTTGGCGAGTGACTGGCATAAGAAGCAAAATTGACTCCAACAAGAACTCCGTCGTGGAGGGCAGGATTTTTGAAAAAACTTTGATCGAATTCGTGGAAGTTATTGGGTTTTAATCATTTTATCTAGAGGGCTAGGCAGCGCCAAGGATGGTATAAGACATGGACAGGTGACAGTTATTGTAATTTTTCAGATTAAAAATATTTCACCAATTTTAATCATTTTTGGTGATACAGATGCCAATTTTCATCATTTTTGGTGGTAGAATAGCATATGCACATATATAATGTCTTAAAAGTAAGGAGTTGTATGTATCGCAGAATAATAGACATTAGCACTGTCCTTAGCCGCAAAAGTGTTTTTCTTTTTGGTCCGCGACAGACAGGAAAGTCCACTTGGTTGCGTAAAAATTATCCGAAGTCTCTTACATAAATTTGCTCTCAAAAAAAGTCTTTGATGACTATTTATCCAAGTCGAATGCTTTAGAGTCCGATCTGGAGCTGCATCAAAGAAAAAGTGATTCAAATATCGTGATTATCGATGAGATTCAAAAACTTCCAGAACTCTTAGATGAAGTTCATAATCAAATCGAAAAAAATAAAAAGTTACGCTTTATCTTAACAGGCAGCAGTGCGCGTAAGCTTAAGTGATCCGGGCCAATCTTTTAGGGGGGGCGTGCTTCTTGGCGTAATATGTTTCCTCTTACTTTTTCTGAAATAGGTTCGCAACTAAAAACGATCTCGGAATTAGAACGTCGCCTCTTAATCGGGGGGCTGCCTAGTATTTTTGATTCAAAAAAGCCATTCGATGATTTTGATGACTATATTCAATTGTATCTGAATGAAGAAATTAAAGCTGAAGGGTTGGTTAGAAACCATGATGCTTTCCATAGATTTTTACAAGTATCGGCTTTGACTAATGCCAAAGAGATCAATATTTCAGAGATTCGAGCCTTTCTGTCTTATTGCGGCAAAAAAAGCGAATTATTTTATTGGCGATCAACTTCGAAATTTGAAGTCGATTTGATTATAAAATCTTCGACGCAAATGTGGGCCCTGGAAATCAAAAGCAAAAAGGTTATCACCAAGAAGGAACGTAAAGGACTCCTGGCTTTTGCCGAAGACTATCCAAAGGTGAAAAAAATTATTGTGAGTCTGGAAGGACGACATTTTATTGATGAAGATAAAATTGAAATTATTCCAATCTTTGATTTTTTAAAAATGTTATGGGCCGATGAGTTAGGATTTGATTAAGATTCTCGTATCCCCTAGCTCTCTGAAACACGCCCAAAGTCCAGCCCGCGTAAATGCGTTCAACACCTCGTGGGCCTTTTGTTATAATGTCCTCAATACTATCGTGGCATTAGCGAACGGGGTTGCATTTGAAAAAGCTCATTTTAAAATTACTCGTGGCGTTTGTGATGTTGCCGTCCGTGGTGGCGGGCTCGATGTATTGGCTGAATGAGAAAGGCTTCTTTAATGTGAATCAAGTGGAAATCATTTTGGAGGATTCGCAATCGCAAGTGAATTTTTATTCTCCGATGGTGGAAAAGTTAGAAAAGCAAATGCGTGCATTTAAAGGCCAATCTTTGTGGGCCTTAAAGCTCACTCAAGTGACCGCGATTTTGAATTCACAAAATTGGATTGAAACTCATAGCTTGAGTCGAAGTTGGCCCAGTGTTTTGAAAGTGAAAATCAAGCCACATGATATTAAGCTCGTCTATTTAGGCAAAGGTGGAAAATATTTACCGATCATTACCGACGGAAGTTTTTTAGAGAGCGTGGATTCGAAGCAAGCTCCCGATGTCATTCTTTTAGAAGGAGAAGTGTTCGCGCAGAAAAAAGAGCTGCGCCAAAAAGCGGTGGAAGTTTTAAAAGAAATTCCCGCTGAAGGAACCTTCAGTAAGAAAACAATTTCTGAAATGCATTATGATTCCAAAGATGGTTTTTCAATGGTGCTGATGAAGACTGGCATCCAAGTGAAAATCGGTGATGATTTGGTCGCACTAAAAAGCGCGCGCGTTTCTCAAGTGGTGGACTATCTTCAAACACGTCAGTTTGACGCTCGCGTCATAGACGCGAATCTGTCAAAGAAAGTCCTTGTCAGGTTGCGCAACGATCCCTAAGCTAAAGTCAAGGTATACTGAAGTCTAGTGACTTACGTCTATCTCACTCCCTGAAGAATTAGGGAGATGAAAATAGTTTTAGATAAGATGTTTGGTCGGATTTTATTGTTAGGACTTAAGGATGAGCAACATTAAACCGAAAGCACCGGTGCTGGCTGGCCTTGATATTGGGTCTACGAAAGTTTGCTTCGTAATAGGTACGGTGAATCCTGAAGGTAAGATTGACGTCGTAGGAGTGGGAAAAGCTCCGAACACAGGCATTCGTCAAGGCGTTGTTGTTAATATCGAAGCCACTACCGAATCCATTAGAAAAGCGAAAGAAGAAGCCGAACTCATGAGTGGCTATGCCATTGCCGATGTTTGGGTTGGAGTTTCCGGAACTCACATTACTTCTTTTGATTCAAAAGGCATGGTTGCCATCAAAAATAAAGAAGTGACCACTCAAGATATTGAACGCGTGATTGAAGCCGCGAAGGCGGTCGCAGTGCCGGCGGATCGCAACGTTTTGCACGTCCTTCCGCGTGAGTACAAAGTGGATGGTCAAGATGGGATCAGCGATCCCATTGGTATGTCAGGGGTTCGTCTTGAAGCTTCCGTGCATATCGTGACTGGTGGTCACACAGCTTTGCAAAATTCAATTAAGTGTGTGGAAAAAGCAGGCCTTCATGTGAGCGGTCTTGTGCTCAATCAATTGGCGGCTTCGGCGGCGGTTCTCAGCGAGGACGAAAAAAATCTTGGAGTCTGCGTCGTTGATATGGGTGGTGGTACTTGTGATGCTGTCTATTTTGTAAACGGCAGCGTGGCCCACACTTCGATTATTCCGTTAGGCGGTTACCACTTCACTCATGATGTGGCGGTGGGCTTAAGAACTCCTCAAGTCTCTGCGGAAGATTTAAAGAGAAAATACGGTTGTGCCATGGCTTCGATGGTGAATGAAAATGAAACCATTGAGGTAGAAGGGGTGGGCGGTCGTAAATCTCGCTTAATTCCTCGCAAAGATTTGGCTGATGTTTTGGAAGCTCGTGCGGAAGAGAATTTAAACTTGATTGCCAACGATATACGTATGAGCGGATTATTGCCCATGTTGGGATCAGGCTTGGTATTAACAGGGGGCGCAAGCCAGTTGGACGGCCTCGTGGAAATGGGAGAATTCATTTTTGATATTCCCGTTCGTCGTGGCGGTCCGAATAAAGTGGGCGGACTTATTGATGCGGTGAAGTCCGGTGAACATTCAGTCGCAGTGGGTTTACTATTGTACGGATTGAGTCAACGGAAAGACTTGATTGTACAAAGTCAGCAAAACCAAGGCGAAGCGATTAACTTGGGCGATTCCTTCGATGGAATGGCTCAGAAAGTTAAAGATTTTTTTGGACAGATTTTTTAAATTTTATCTCATGGGGTTAATAGTTATCGGCGCAGGGATGCGCACAAAAAGTTTTAGGAGGAACGAATGTTTGAGTTAGAAGAGAACATCAGCATCGGTGCAAACATCAAAGTGGTCGGGGTTGGCGGCGGAGGAAGCAATGCCGTATCAACCATGATCGAGTCACAAATGACCGGAGTCGAGTTCATTGTGGCCAATACGGATATCCAAGCTTTGAATGCCAATAAAGCATCTTCTAAAATTCAATTAGGTCTGGATTTGACTAAAGGTTTGGGAGCAGGAGCAAACCCCGATATCGGCCGTCGCGCAGCGATTGAGTCTTACAATGAAATCGTTGAAAAACTTGAAGGCGCGGACATGGTTTTCGTTACCGCCGGCATGGGTGGCGGAACCGGTACAGGGGGAGCTCCGATCGTAGCAAAGATTGCCCGTGAATTGGGCGCTTTGACCATTGGGGTTGTCACCAAGCCTTTCTTCTTCGAAGGTAAAAAGCGAACTAAGCACGCGGACAGCGGTTTGGCGGAGCTTAAAGAAAACGTAGACACACTCATCGTCATCCCAAAT
The DNA here is from genome assembly GCA_036559425.1 of Pseudobdellovibrionaceae bacterium. Lineage (GTDB taxonomy): Bacteria > Bdellovibrionota > Bdellovibrionia > Bdellovibrionales > Bdellovibrionaceae > JACMRP01. The sequence goes on from DATBTE010000116.1 coordinate 11,490, forward strand.
CAAAAATTACTTTCCATAGCGACAGAAAGAACTCCACTTTTAGAAACCTTCAAAAAAGCGGATGAAGTTCTTTTGCAAGCAGTGAAAGGGATTTCAGATTTAATCAATATTCGTGGTTTGATCAATTTGGACTTTGCGGATATTCGCACGGTGATGGCTTCTAAAGGGATTGCCATTATGGGTACGGGTGCGGCCAAAGGTCAAAACCGTGCAGTGGAAGCAGCCACTGCGGCGATCTCTTCTCCGCTTCTGGAAAATATCCGTATCGATGGTGCTACTGGCATCATCATCAACGTGACTGGGGGATCGGATCTGAGCCTGCTGGAAGTGAATGAAGCTTCTATGCTTATCACTGAAGCGGCCCATGAAGATGCGGAAATCATTTTCGGTGCGGTTATCGATGACAACTTGGGTGAAGAAGTTCGCGTGACTGTGATCGCGACCGGTTTCTCTCAAGAAAATCGTCAAATGGCGAGCGATACTATCAACCAAATGCAGCAGTTTTTAAATGGTACGGGAATTCAATTCCCCAGCAGTGGAATGAATATGCTTCCGCCAATCCCGGCAATTCCGAACATGATGCAACAGTATCAGCCGCAATATCAACCACAGGCACCGGTGATGCCTGCTGAATTGCCGCCTATTCAAACAGTACAGACTTCAGTCATGAATTACACCTATCAAACGGTGGAACAGCTTCCACCTCAACAGCAGCAACAGTATCAATCCTCTTCTTCGATGACTGGCACTCCGCAAATTCCTAATCAGGTGCCACAAAATTTTCAAACTCAGCCGGGAAATTCCGCTCAAGAGCCAGTTGCTACACCGATAATGCCGGTGCCAAATATGTCGACAGCCCCTCAAACTCCAACTCCTTCGCAAGCTCCCGTGATGCCGGAGGCGCCTCATCCCTCCGAAGCCGCTTTTTCTCCGCGAGATTTGTTGATGGCTAAGGCTCGGGCTTTTAAAGAAAGTCAGGAATTAAAAGCTCGTCATAATCCACCAGAGCAATTATCCATGAATGTGGATCAGGAAAAGCAGTCTTTGGAGGAAGCTCGAAAAATGGCGAGAGAAGTTTTGAGCTCTCCGTTCTCGGGACAAAATCTTGAAGTGCCGGCTTTTATTCGTAAGAAACAAGGCTTTGATCTCAATAAAGAATAAAATTGGAAGCCTGGTTTTTATCTGATATTCATTTAAAAACAATGCAAGAGCGCAACAGTGAAATACTGTTGCGCTTTTTGCGTAAGTTGCGAACGAAAAATCCACAAGAAACTCACTTATTCCTTCTGGGTGATATTTTTGATCTTTGGATCGGCGGGCATTCAGTCTTCGTCAAGAAATTCCGGCCCCTGGTGGAGGCCATTCAAGAGTTAAAAGAAGTCGGCGCTCGGATCACCTATATTGAAGGAAATCACGACGTTCATATTCACTCTTTCTGGAGAGATAAACTGGGTGTCGAGGTTTTCGTGGAAGCCCAGTTCTATAAAATCAATGGTTTAATAGTGAGAGTGGAACATGGTGATCTGATAAACCTAGAAGATGCCGCCTACCTCCGTTATCGATCCCTCATCCGTCATCCTTTGATAAAGCCTCTGGGAAATATGATTCCTGGAAAGGTCTGGGATGCAGTGGGAAACTATGCTGCTCGCAAAAGTCGAGTGCGCAGCCAAAGCTATCGAGTTACGAATGAGGACAAGTTAGTGCAGATGATTCGTCATCATGCTCATCGGGCCTATAATGAGAAACCCTACGATCTGATTGTTTCAGGACATATGCACATTTATGACGATTATGAATTTCAAGTAGCTGCTCGCAAAGTCCGTTCTATTAATTTAGGAAGTTGGTACGGATCGGAAGTGAAGGTCTTAAAATTGACAGGAACGGAAGTGGAATGGGTGGAGATCGGAAAATAAAAAAAGCCAGCATGGGCAGGATGCTGGCTTAAGTGTAAAGATTTAAATCAAATTAGAAATTCAAGGTGTAAGCGATGCTGCCTTGAATTCCAGACATGGAGGTCCTCAAATCGCCGCCGCCAATTTCCACTTCTTGGCCATTGGTTGCTTGGCTAAGGCCCGCCGCGCTGCCAGTGGCAGAGCTTGCCACGTTTCTTTCGATAGGAAGATAACGAAGGTTCCCTTCCACGCTCAGACAGTGATCAGGCGTAAAACAGAAATCAACGCCGAGACCACCGAGGGCGCCAAAAGCGCTGCCGGCAAAACTGATAGAGGCTGCGCCTTCTGTAACCTCGCCGCTCATGCGTCCGTAACCCAAACCGGTTTGGAGGTAGAATTTAATAAAGCTGTTCTCCAGAGGGTAGAGTCTGAACATCGGAAACACAGTGAATCCTGAGAGTTTATAATTATAAGACCCATCCGTGCCCGAGCCTGTAGCGCTTTGAGTGATATAAGAAGGACGAAAGGCGATCGAGAACATCGTGCCGCTAAAACGGTATTGGTATTGGGCAAAAAGTTCATAAGCAGAACCCATGTCGCTGGTGTTCGCCGTCGTTGCGGACACCCGCGCGGTCTTGATCAAAGTATTTATGTCATCTTGACCAGCGGTTAAAAGACCAAAGCCAAATTCTAAAGAGTGGCCGCCACCACCGGCAGCGTTCGCATTTTTTGCTGTGAAAGTCATAATCAAAAGACCGGCGACAGCAGAAAGCATAGATTTTCTTAATAAAGACATTTCCTATCCTCCTGGATATTTTTACATCTATAATAGAGTTTAAGAGGAGACTCAGACGGAGCAAGTCCTTGTCCCTCTTTTGGACAAAGGACCAGAAAGAACCGAATGAAAAAAGCTGAAGCAAAAAATCTCATTGAAAAAAAAATAAAGTCAGAGCTGGCTTATGATGGGTCTTTTCTTAAAGTTTTAAAAGATGAGGTCGAGTTCCCCAATGGCAAAAAAGGCAGCCGAGAATATATTCCTCATCCGGGAGCGGCGATGATCATACCCATTACGGATCAAGGTCGGTTAATCATGATCCGACAATATCGCTACGCTGTGCAAAATATATTCATGGAGTTTCCAGCCGGAAAAATAGATGCCGGAGAAGATGCATTGCAGACTGCAAAGCGGGAGCTCGAAGAAGAGGCGGGTTTGCAAGCCAAAGAATTCAGGCATCTCACAACGATTCATCCGGTGATTGGCTATTCGAATGAGAAAATCGAGATCTTTTTAGCAACCTCTCTAACGGCGTCTCAACAACATCTGGATGAAGAGGAATTTCTCGAAATTTTCGAGATTTCTTTTGAAGAGGCCCTGGAAAAGATGAAAAAAGGCGAAATCACGGATGTGAAAACAATGATTGGACTTTTTTGGTACAATCAAGTTTTGAATTCCGCCTGGTGAGAATTATTTAAAAACAGAAATGTCGGAAATATACCATCCATCTTGCGAGGTCGTTGCATCGCTGGTCACCCGGAAACGCAAAGTCACAGTGGTATCCTCTGGAGTTAAATAAGTATTCAGAGGATAAGTGGCGGGGGTCCAGTTTCGAGCCCCATTGAACATGGCGATTTGTCTCCAAGTGTGCCCTTGATCCGTGGAGATTTCCAAGTATCCAAAATCGTAACCCAGCTCAAAATCATATTTGCCGTTAAAGGATAAAACCATGTCCGTTGTGAGCACATCCAAGGTGGGTAAGGTTAGAGTGCTGGTTTTTGCAAAACCATAAGTTCCGCCTGGGCTGTCGGAAAGGACTTTTCCATGCCCTAGGACCTCTTCAAGCCCCCAAGGTCCTTCAAGGGAGAGTCCGTCCAATGTATCTCCTTTATTCGCGTAAACCGCAGTCACTCTTTCCAGGGCGTAAGTCACACTGTTTGAAAGCTCACTCCTATTTCCAAAGCGATCCACCGCACGAATGGCTAAATAGCCTGAGGAATTAAGAAGCGTGATATCAGCGCGAGCCTGCACCCTTTGGCTATTCTGTTGTAGAATCGTCAGTGAAACAGAAGCCGCGTTCTCCCAATCTTCTGAAGAAACCAGGGGGCTCGTTGAACTTCGAATTTCATAGCTGTAGGCATATTTATCCCTTCCATTATCCACGGCGGTATCCCATTCTAAATTTAATGAGGAAGCCGTCGTTGAAAGGACTGAAATATTTTGCGGAACACTGGGCGGCGCCAGATCCGCGTCTAAAGAATTGTTTATATTCAATAGCCCAGTCATCACTTGTCCCTGCAGTCCAGGAGTCGGAACGGCTCCGCCCATCAGGCGGGCTTTTATTTCACTGGCTTTTAATTGGGGATATCGGGCTTTAATCAAAGCGGCGGCACCGGCAACATGAGGGGCCGCCATGGAAGTCCCATTGTGGGCTTCATAGTTATTTCCTGGAACTGTGGAAAGGATTTGCACCCCAGGCGCAGCAATATGAACTGTTTTAGCGCCAAAATTCGAAAACCCTGCAAGTTGTCCTTCACTGTCAATTGCGGCCACGGAGATCACATTATCAATCGGATAAGAAGACGGGTAATCTAAACCCACATCGTTATTATTGGCATCGTTTCCGGCGGCAACGACAAATAAAATTCCCGCTGCATTCGCTTTTTGAATCGCGGCCACCATGGTTTCGGAGTATTCATCGCCGCCCCAACTGTTGTTCATTACATGAACGCCCAGGGAGGTGGCGTATTCTATCGCTAAAACCGCATTGGCAAGAGTTCCTGATCCCGTGTTGTCCAAGAACTTTAAACCGACAATGGAAACATTCCAATTAACACCCACGACACCAAGGCCATTATTGCCGACGGCACCGATAGTCCCCGCACAATGAGTCCCGTGATAATCGTCATCCATGGGATCATTAGTGTTTTTAACGAAGTTCCAGCCTCTCCAGTCGTCAACAAATCCGTTGTTGTCGTCGTCGAGGCCATTGGTTCTTTTGTCTCTTCCGCTGGAATCCATTCCAGTTTCTTTTGGATTACTCCAATAATTGTCCGCCAAATCTTGATGGGTGTAGTCCACGCCGGAATCAATCACGGCCACCAGAACATCGCGAGATCCCGTGGTCTTTGTCCAGGCTTCTTGAGCGAAGATATCACCTGTGCGGGAGGCGCTCTTATTGAGCGCATATAACTTGTCATAAAGCGGATCATTGGGCATGGCGTTCGCATGAATAATCCAATTAGGTTCCACATATTCAATCTCTGAGGCCTCATTCATTGTCTTAGCCATCAAGCCTAAGGCATTGGAATTTTTTTGAATGACAGTGTTGGGAAACTGAACGAGAACGGCGCCATTGGATTTAAATTGCTGAACGACTTGCACATTCATTCTTTGCAAAAAAGATCTTTGGATCATGGGAGAACTATTGTTTTTAAATTTCACAATCAACTGATTAGGCACATGCGCTGAGGAGAGATTTTTTTTGAAAGTCTTGGCTTCACTGGAAAAGGTGACGGCGCAGATAAAAAACAAGATATAAAATTTCATTGGCGACATGATGGTCCTCTCGATGAAATCAGACTATAGTGCATGCAAAAGCCTTGTCCAGACGAGCCTCGTCAAAGATTCACTTGGGGCCAGAAGACTTCGCGGATGAAATCTTGATAATAAAGGCACCGAACCCCGTAAAGTTCCGTCGCTACAGGATCCAAAGATACAAAATAATTCTGGCTTTCTTTGAAAGCTTCCGCCAAACGCGCGAACGCTTTCACTTCAACGGGGTCAATCTGGGTTGTGGATTTAATCTTGACAACAATTTTTTTCATTCCTTTGGAAAGGATAAGATCTATTTCTTGGCCCGTGGTGGTTTGGTAATGACTCAATTTATAATTTTTCTGTGAATAGGTATTGGCACGGAAAATTTCTGTGAAGAGATAATTTTCAAAATATTGCCCGTAAGATGAAGTTCCAGGCGTAGGAATGGAATCTAAGGAGCCTTCGAGGGCTCTTTGTACTCCGACATCAAAGAAGTAGAATTTTGGCTGGAATTTTTGCGCCTTCCGCACGGATTGATGAAACCCCGGGACCCAGAAACCTACGAGAGTATCTTCCAGGATTTGAAAATATTCTTTCACGGTTTTGTTATCCATGGAAGATTCCCGGCCAATTTTAGAGAAATTTATGATTTTCCCATTCATTTGGGCGGCAATTTCTAAAAAATCCCGAAAGCCTTCCACATTCCGAACGAGTTGCTCAGAGATGATTTCTTCATTTAAGTATGTTTTTACATAGCTATTTAAAAAAAGTATTTTTTCTTCATCATTATTGTAAGCAAAGAGACGAGGTAAAGAACCCCAACGAAGAACCTGGCTTAACATAAACTTTTCCTTTAGTTCGAGAAAAGTGAGAGGAAACATATTAAGAATAAAAGCCCGCCCCGCTAATAAATTAGCCCCGTCTCTTTTTAGTTTTCGGGCACTGGAGCCTGTAAGTGCGAAGTTGACTTTTTTTTCTTCGATAAGCTTGTGGACAAGATCAAGAAGTTTAGGAATTTTCTGAATTTCGTCAATGACCACCCAATCTAAATCGGGGCGAGCAGCCACATCGGAAATTAAAATATCTGGATTCTTTCTATAGCGCTTTTCCTGTTGATCTGAGAGAAGGTCAATATAAAGACTTTGGGGCGTCAAAAGATGTTCTCGAAGATGGGTCGATTTTCCACTTCCACGCGGGCCAAATATGAAAAAGCTGTTATTAATCGGTAACTTAAGAAGCCTTTGGAACATATTCCTAGATTCTAAACGAAATAAGGAGTTAATTCAACGAAAATCGATAGGTATTAGATTTTTACAGTCTCGTCTAGAGAACGAACAGTCATTCTTCCTTTAGATTAAATTAAAGGCGATTACAGGATGGCATGTTCGTCGCAAAGCTTTGATTACTAAGTAGAGGGCATAAGCTGTGAGAGAAAAAAACATAATATTTAACTTTAATAAAATGAAGCGATTCACTTTAACTTTTGGTCTGATCACAGGCTTATGTTTTTTAGGAATTCCGGCCTCTGCTGAACCTTCCGGATTAATCGATGTCATCCGGAGCCAAGAGGGTGTGACTTCTCTCACGGGACCTTCCTGCCAAGAGTTAACTCAACAGGAGCGGTTCTTGCGGCTCTGGACCCTGAACGTCGGAGAAACTCCGGGGCCGGCATCCGTCGCCGTTGAAAATGCAGATCACAGTCTGTGCTCCTTAGTTATAAATAATTCTGTTCCAAGTATTGTGCATTTGCTGCAGGATTTTAAAACCACCTTCAGCGGACCGAATTGTTGGAATACAACTCTTCGCTTGAGCCGGTTGATTCAGCTCTCGCGATTTTCAAGTGCGGAGGAGATGAGTTTTTGGATGACCTCCCCTTACTGCAGGGAGTTGTCTAAGACCGAAAAACCATTGCCTGGAGACATCATTGCGATCCGGGGGGAAAAACCGAATCAGCCAGGCGCTTTCGATGAAATTCACGGCATGATTTACTTATCCGATGATTTGGTCTTTTCAAAAAATACTTCCAGCAGTATGAGTCCCTATGGAATTCAAAGAGCTAATTTAGTCTATCAAATCTTTCGCACAGCGGATCCGAAGTGCACGAAGGTGCAGGGTCGACCTGAGGATTGTTATAGATGGGTCAATCATTACCGATGCACCAGCTCGGAGAAGGATCAATTGGATTTGGAAAAAGAAAATTCTGATTTTTCGAGTCTCTCAGGAGAGCTAAAAGAAATTGAATCACAATTGAGTGAGTATGTGATGAATGGCCAGGGTAATTACGACAATAACAAAGAAGTTATTCAAAAGCGCCTTACGGATATTGAAGGGAAAACTCTGAAGCTCCCGAAGACTCCGGGTAAAGCAAGCTTCTTTGCAAAAGCACTTCTGCAAAAAATTAATTCTTTGAAAGTTCAAACTGTGATTCTTAGCAAGCAGCCCCCTCGTTAGACATTTATGCATGACTAAATGAATTCATTGACCATACTCAATAAATGCCGGACAATTATTGGGTATGGTCAATAGATTTCTTAAGTATTCAAAAACAAACAGTTTTTTTCTTTTCGGGAATAGGGGGGTCGGTAAATCCACCTATTTGGAAGGACAAT
>DATBTE010000117.1:0-15016 GCA_036559425.1 Pseudobdellovibrionaceae bacterium
GTCATTTTTCCTTGGGATATCAATACGAGTGTCTCCATTAGAGAGTGTGTACTGAATTCGAACCCAATTAGAGTGCTCACGCACGTCAGAATCGTATCCAACACAAACGGTTTCAATTTTAACTGGTTCAAATATTTTAAAACGGGTGTTCCGGCCGCAATACATGGGAACAAAGGTGTCAGACGCGAGTGCAGCATTGGATGCCGCAATAATAGCCAATAAGACGGTGGTCACTAACTTTTTCATAAAATCTCCTTAGGGTTGGAGCTCTGATTGAGCTCATTGTTATGGGCTTATAATAACGCAATATATAAATTATAAAACCTAGAAAAATGGCACCGTCGTTGTTTGTGCTAAGGTAGCGATAATATTAATGATATAAATATGTTTATATTCAAAAATAGCATAAAAATGTTATCGGTATTTATTATTCGCAGGAGGAAGGCTGTCTGATAGACTCCTGGCTTTTTTTTGGTTTTGTAAAGTTAACAAGCCTGGTCCTTTGCTGGACTTGAACTTAGGGACTATCCATCAAAGTATAGCGCCAAATAATGTTGTAGGGATTATTCTACAGAATGCATGGGCCCTAACGGAGAGCATTTGTACCTAAGAGCAGCAGACTTAAATCTATTTTTCTAGGTCTAGTTGGGTTAACTTTACATAACCCAAAAAGCAACGCCATCTTTGGACTTTATGTTAACATCAAGACCGTCAAAAGCCTTCCCTAGAACACCCAATCTTTAGAAGCTGCCGATGGATAAGTGAACGGCATAGGGATCTTCATTCGGTTTCATATCAAGTTTCCAGGCGATTTCAAGGCTCACCGGACCCACCGGGGTATTATAGTGAAAGCCAAAACCTGTGGCGTCGCGATACTCATCGCCCAAATCATGACGTTCAATATGAACGGCTCCGCCGTCATAGAAGACAGCGCCCCCGAAGTTTCCATAAATCGGAAAACGCAATTCTGATTTTGCCAAGTACATTTTTGCGATCCCTTTAAGATAAAAGGTGTCGGTGGATTGAATGCCTAATTGCTCATAGGTGGGAAAATACTGTTTGGATCCATTGAAGCCCCTGATGGTCGAAATGCCGCCTAAATAGAAGCCCTTTTTATCATAAGGAACCCCATCAGTGGCTCCACTTTTTTGGCTGAGATTCTCAAGATAGCCCCCCCGAATAGCGTTGGCCCAAATCATAAAGTTATCTTTGAGATAGGGGAGTCGCATATAATGAGTGAAAGAGCCTGTGACTCTTTGGAATTTGATCTCCCCTTCGCGGGAACTGCCAATGTCCGGTGAAGAGTACTCATAAGAAAGTGTGGTGAAGTGGCCCTTGGTTGGATTGAAGGGATTATCACGATAATCGATGTCCAAGCGTGGTCCCGTGGTCACGATATCTTGAGGGGCTGGCGTTGGCGTTCCAGGGGCGGGATGTAAGAAGTAATCCTGAAGATGGGCGCTATTCCAAAGTTCATAAATAACTGTGATATGTGAGGTCAAGTCTCTTTCCAAGGACCAAGTGGTCTGTCTGACATCGGAAACTTTTTTAGTGGTGTAATCAGAGAGCAGACTGGAGCGGGTGAGGTTCACACGGCCGCGAATTTTGGAGTCAAATAAATAAGGTTCGACATATCCCAAGGTCACTTTGGATTCGAGGTATTTGATTTCGTTGACATTGTAATTTCCCTCAAGACGTAAAGAAATCCCTCGTCCCGTTCCCATAAGATTATTATAAGCCAGACCGGTGTAGCCTCTCAGGGTCAATCCCAGATCATTATTGGCACCTGCTCCCAAAGTAAAAAGGCCCGGGTCTCTTTCGCTGACCTTCACCACCAACGTACGATTGGCAACGCTGGTCTTTTCTTCGAGGGTTTTAACATCGACGGTATTAAAGTAGCCCGTGCGTTGCAGTTTTGCGATGGCCTCGTCCAATTTACCAGGCGTCACGGTGTCCCCGGTTTGCAGGTCAATTTCTTTTAAGAGCACATAATCTTTGGTGAAAGTATTGCCATCCAAAATAATATTAGCAATACGAACTTGGGGGCCTTCATAGATCTTGAAATTCAACTTCGCCAGAGTGTTGTTGTCGTTATAGGAGACAAGGTCTTCTTTTTCATTCAGAAGAGTCATGTCAATATAGCCTCTTTCTTGATAATATATTTTCAAACTTTGAATCGCCTTTTCTAACTGGGCTAGACGCAAAGTCTGTTGGCTGGCCAGATCAATGGCTTTTAAAAGCTCCGCTGCCGGGACGGTTTCATTGCCAGTGAATTGAATGCTTTCGATTCTAGTGAGAGGTCCTTCATCGAGGTTGACATGGACAGAGACTTGGTTTTTTTCCTTGTTGTACTGAGTCCGTGTGGAATTGATTCGAGCCAAAAGAAAACCCTGATTTTGCAATTCAATACGCATCGCTTCGAAACTTTGATCCAGTTCGGCCTTGTTATAGTAACCTTTTTGAATCAACTCCGAACTTTGTTTTTTTAGCAGGTTTACATAAAAATCGGAAGGACGCGAAATGTTGCCCGAAACCTCAAATTTCGCTATTTTAACCCTGGGACCCTCATCGATATTGAAAACGATTTTACGAGTGAAGGGCTTACGACCTTCGAGGTCTTCGCTGCGCACCTCTACTCTGGCGTAGCCACGGGATAAATAAAGGTTTTTAATTTTGGTCGAGAGTTCCGCGCCAATACTTGGATTCGCGGAATAGAAATTTCCTATATCCAAAGAATTATTCAAAGCGGAAGAGGAGATTTCGCGATTGCCCGTATACTCAATAATGTAGGAATCCACTTTCTCGAGGGTCAGGGTTAATTGGGCCTTGGACTCGTTGGCATTGAAAGTGATTTCCGGTTCTTTGATTTCCGTGCGTAGATAAAATTTCGCATTCAAATAGTCACGGATTTTTTTAAGTATTTCCGCAAGCTGGACATCCGTCAGCGCATAACCTCTTTCTCGGGACAAGCGATTTTCCAGAGCTTTGTTGAGATCCGTATGAGGGGAGTTTAAATTGATGGCGCCAATTAAAGTTTGGACGCCTTCTTTGACTTTCACCAGCAGTTGGACATCACCTTTTCCATCCGGAGGAATCTCGACGTCAATGGAGGTATTCCTAAAACCAATTTGATTGTACTGCTGGCGTAGTTTTTTTCCGCCATTGATCAACTGATCCTGATTCAGGACTTCATTGAGGTTGATACCGAAAAGTTGTTTCGCTTCGGATTCAGAAATCGCCCGCAGACCTTCAAACTTAATGGCGCTGACTCGAGTCGCACGTTCCGTATTGAGTGTTAAGTTTCCGTTGCCTAGGTCCCACGCTTGTACCAGGTCAAATTCCGGACGAAGCTGTAAAAAGCGAATAATTTCATCGATGGTTTCTAAAGTGATTTTATTGCCCGTGACTTGGGGAAAACGCAGAACCAATTCTTTTTGAATCGCGGGCGAAAGGGCAGAAATATTTAAACTTCGATGAACCACGCCCGCTGCCCAGATTAATTGTGCGGCGAAAGAAAAACTAAAAAGAAAAGTTCGCAGAAAAGATTTCAATTTCACTATTTGAATTCCTTTCTAAACTCGAGGTCCAAGCCAAAAACATTTTCTTTTTGACGTCCGGTATTAGTGAGGCCTTGCCCACCCTGAAGAGTCTGACTATTTTCGTAACTGCCAATGGCGGAAACGTTTTGATTGATTAAATAACGGAGTTTTACTTCCACATCATTCACATCTGAACCCAGAGTACGACTTGCCGAGGCGTCCATCTTATGGGATAGCTTACGACTGAAGGTGACTTTAGGCACGCTGATATTTCTGGTCGTATCGAAGGAAGAAGTAAATTGCACGTTCAGACCTAAACGATCTTGCAACTGCTTATTGATTGGTTGAGACATGATTGCAAAACCCAATTCGTATCCTGCTTGAACGGACTGCTCACGCCCTTGAGCGGTGGTATCAGAACGCGACGAAGTGACTCCGAGAGCCAACAAAGAGATGATATCTTGTTCCGGCAGCGGCGGAATGCTGGTCAGGCGAATTGACTTGAGATTTTTAGCCGGGCCCTGGGCCAAGATCATGATGTCATAGTCATTCACTCGGGCCTGGGCGGAAACATAGAGTTCGGGATTGATCTCATCTGGATTATTGAAAAGGACATTGGCTGTTTGAACCTCAAAGGCCTTGTCTTTAAAAATAAGTTTGGTATTTTTATCCGTTTGCAGACGTCCTAAAAGAAGGGGGTTTGAAGTCGAACCCTTCACCTGAAGATTTCCTTGCACAGAGCCGTCCACCAGGGAGTTTTTAACCAGAAAGCTTTTCTCCAAGAGAATTTGAATGTCCAAAATCAAAGGTTCAAAACTGGATTGGCGGAGGACTTTTGGCAAATAAATACTTTGACGGGAATTATTAAGACTGGTCTCGCCGCTCTCGGTGAATTCTCTTTCAAAGATTCCACTGGCCACTTTGTAAGTTCCAGAAAGCAAGAAGGGAAACCATTTTCCCGAAAGAAGTAAATCGGCGGATCCAAAAGTATGGACTTTGTCTGGAATATTGAGGTGGACGCCCTCAAGATTCATGCGAATTGAAGTGGGAATATCCCGATATTCCTTGATAATGATATTACCATCAGCGGTGACTAAACCTCCGGCCATTTGTGCTTTGAGCGAATTGATAAGAATTTTTGTTTGGGAAAAATTCACTTCCGCTTGAATGCGTTCAATTGGATGCGGAAAGCCTTTGATTTTAACGAAGCTATTGTGGGTCGTGAGATTTCCCAAGATCTGTGGTTTAAATAAGGAGCCTGACAAAGTTGCTGCGGTTTGTACCGAGCCTCCAAAGTCATCCAAGAAGGGAAAGAACATATGAAACAAGCGAAGTTCAGTATTGGCCACCAAGTTCATATTGAGGTTATTAAGGGTAAAGTCCTGTCCTTGAAGTTGAATGCTGTTTTGTGGGCCTTCCAAATTAAAATTCTCAATGCGTATTTTACCTGAGTCTATTTTTATTTGAATAGGATCGGGGTTACGGAAACTCAAAGAACCGCGTTTTAAGAACAAATTCTTGACCTGGATGAGACCACTGGCTTTTTGCCACAGACCACTTTCAGATTGCAAGTCCACCTCCGTCGTCAGGCTTGAGTCGTATTCATTTTGATAGGTGTTGCCACTGAGAACTGATAACAGTGAAGCATAATTCCAATCCACCGTTTTGAGTCGCAAGCGCAGTGGCGAATTGTTAAAGGGAATCAGCCAATCGGCTTGAATGCGATGGCCGAATAAATTGGCATTGCCCTCCATGACGGTTTTGCGAATTTTAAGATCAAAGAAAGAAGACGGCGTTTCTTGTTCATCAAATACGGTCTCCGTAATGCTGCCGCGAATTGAAATCTCAGGCTCCGTGACTTTGCCCCGCAGTTGGCTGGTGAAATTGAGAATGCCAAAAATATTCGAGCTGATTTTAGAAACAAAGTCAGACTCATCCAGACGGAAATTACGCCCTTCCATCTTTAAATTCAAATCTTGCTGTGAGCTAATTCCACCGGTCGCTAGAATACTGGCTTGGTTTTTTTTAACCGAAGCCTTTTGAATTTGCAGAGTTCCCTCAGTTGCTTGGGCACTGAGGACCAATTCGTCAAAAGATTCACCGGCAAATTGACCGCCCTTAAACTTAGAATCCAATTGATAAGATAATTTCCAGAAATCCAAGGGACCCGAAAAAGCGACCTCCGCCCAGCCAGGGCCCTTCACGGAAACAGGGAAGTGGTATTGGTTGGCAAAGACCTTCACGAGATCTTCAAGGTCCAAAGTCGGAGCTTTAATTCGTCCCACGATTTTTGCATTAGCATCAGTAAGATTCACGTCCAAAGATCCCTGGTAACCGGATTTTGGCAGAAAGCCATTCAGATCGTTGAGGAGGAGGTGACCGCGCTCATAGGCTAAGAGTCCATTGAGTTGGCCCAGGTAATAATCTTCAAACGAGAACTCCTGCATTTTTAATTTCATATCAAAGACCGCTGCGTGGGAATCACCAGAGGTGCTGCCTTCGATGCTTCCATAGCCTTTAAACTTGAGGTTGGCCAGATTGCGGATATTTGAGAAATCAACTCTAGGAGAGCTATAATTTATTTTAAATCCCTTGGCAAAATCAATGATGCCAGAACTTTCTCCGAGGTTGTTCCCCAAAGAGACCTGGGCTTTGTAACTCACGCCTTTGTCAGTAATTTCCGTTTGACCTTTAGCGCCGAATTTGGAGATGTCCGCAATGACTGATTTTTTATTGTGATAGTCTGAGTGGACTACGAGGTTCTCAGCACTGAGGTTTGCATTGCAAAGGATTTTTAAGGGCGGTTTGATTTGCCCTTCGCAGGGAAGTTCACCTTGCAAATTCATCCACACTGGAATGGCTTTCAGATTTAAAGAAAGAAAAAGTTTTTGCAGATCAAGCTTGGAAACGGTGGCTTGAGTTTTAAATTCGATTTTATCATTGAGTTGGATATCGGTATTCAGCAAGCGAGCATTGCCCGCCGGATGGTTGATTTGGACTTCGGGGAAAGTGATGCGATCGCCTTTAAAGAGTCCTTGAATAGAGGCGTTACCTAAAGTGAAAGAGTCCAAAGAAACATTCTTGGTTTTTAAATCTATTTTTCCCGTGATTTGAATCGAGTCAGTTGTTTTTTCGGCTGTTTTATCGGCAGCTTTGCCAGTGATTTTAATATTCATCTTGGCGATGGCTTCGCCGTTTAAAAGGGGAAGTTTGTGTTCCGGAAAGATCGGTCGTAGCTGTCGTATGATTTCTTGAAGCTTTAAATTTCCCATGGCTTCCAGAGTCGCGGCCGGGTGAAGAGCGATTTGCGAGAACTTACTGAATTCTCCTTTTACGATCACTTCAGAGTCGCCGTAACGAGCGCCCACTCGGGTGATGCGCAAAGTATCGCGTCCCAACACCGCTGAAATATCAAAGCGAGCTTCCAGGGGCCCGTGGCCCATGGCCACTAAACTTAAGCGGGGGATATCCAAGCGCGCCGTCAGAGAATTCTGATGGTTTCCGAGAAGGAGGTCGGCTCCTTGGAGGCGCGCGGAGGATTGGTGTTTTTGAGATTGAAGTTCTAACTGTAAGTTATGGACAAAAGCACGCTCTACGGGGATTTTTTCCAGCAACTCAAAGAGCAAATTTAAAGGCAAAGGCTCGGGCTTTGAGGAACTGTCCAAAATTGAATCCAATTGAATATGGCCTTCAGGGGAGTCCACTAAAATCGCCGAGATCTGCACACGGCCCGCAAGAAGCTGGAACAGATCCAAGTTTACTTTAATGCTTTCAATGTTCATTTGATCCGTAAATTTTTGCAGATCTTTTTTTGCGGTGATCGTGATCTTCTCAATACTCGCGGCGGGTTTTAAAATGTGGAACTGGATTCTCTCCGCTTCCACCACCACCGGCAGGTTTGCTTCAGAGTAGGTTTTAAGCTTTTGCAAAGCCCAAACTTCGGTATGTGGAAGAACCCAGTATTTTAGAGTTCCCATTAAAAGGATCAGAAAAATCAATGGGGGCAAAAGAATCAGGAGCACTCGTTTCATTGCGATCTCCACAGATCCAAGAGGGTGGAGCTTGCTCGGTAGTTCGGACGTGCTTCTAAAATAGTTTCAAGGATTTCAATGGCTACATACTTTTGCTCAAGGCCCCAATAGGCCTGGGCGCGTAAATAAGCCGTGGCGAAAAACGTTTCGGGCTCATGGGCCAATTGCAATTCGAGTGCGCTCAAGGCGGTCAACACTTCTAAGAAATGGCGACATTTTAATTTCACTTCCAAATAAAACCAATGTTGATCAAGGGTCAGCTCCGCAGTTTCCAACAGCGCTAAACTGATCTGGGGTTCATCAAGCATGAAAGCGGCGATGGCAAAGTCGAAAGCCATTTCCGGGTAAATTTTGACCGCTTCCAAGAGAGATTCTTTCAAAGCGTCAGTGGCCGCTTGGACTTCAGGAGAAGATGAGGCGTCTTGAACCTGATGGATGCGACGGCCTAAGGAGGATCGCCGCGACAGAATATCGAGTGCATAACGCTCTTTATGCAGACTGAGCTCTTCAATAACATCTTGATCCCCTGGGAACATCCGCTGCATCTTTCCCAGCATGATTTTTTCTTGCTCGTAAAGTTGTTGAGTGCGCAAAGTAAGAAGTTCATCGAGCATTTTTTGCTTGATCTCACTGGCATATTTGCGGCGCTTGCGCTTGAATTCGTTTTTCCATTGCAGAGCTTTTTTAATAAAGCGTTCGGCACCTTGGCCAAGCGAGGCCTGTTCCATGGCCTTTTCTTCTTCAATTCCTAGGATGATTAATTTCACCACATCTTCATCCAAATCTGGAATTCCTAGAGCCACCGCTTGAATGAAATAAGGCCAAGGCATCACAAATTTTTTAGAGCGGAGATGTTTCAGGCAAAATGCGATCAATTGTTGATAAAGGTTGCAAGACAACAGGAAACTAGAAAGTTCTTTCACGCTTTTCTCAGACCACTCGTCAGAATGCTCTTCGAAAAGCCGTATTAACTTTTCAGCCACTATTTCTGGATCGCGAAATTCTTCCAGCAGAGCCTTAATTTCCAGTTCAAGCGAAAGCGTCAAAAACAGCCCCCAAAATCCGTTTTGGATCAACCCTCTTATTTTCAGCCATTTTGCAGTGAATCTCGAGGCTTAACGCATATTGCCATTCAAAATTGATAACAAAAAAAAGCCCTGAAGCTTCACAGTTCAAGGCTAAAGTCATAATTTAAGAAGAGTTTTTACTTCGAATTTACGCGCTCTACGTAAGCACCAGACTCTGTATCAATGCGAAGGACATCTCCTTCATTGATGTGAAGGGGAACGTTGACCACGAGTCCAGTATCCATCGTTGCAGGCTTAGTAGCCCCGGAAACACGGTCTCCTTTGATACCAGGATCTGATTTTGCCACTTTCAAGTTGACTGCTTTCGGTACGTCAACCGCAACGGCTTTTTCATTGTAGAATAAAATCACAACCTTCAAGTTTTCTACAAGATAGTATTTTGTATCGCCCAGTTCCTCTTCGTTCATCGTCAACTGCTCATAGGATTCTTGGTCCATGAAGCTGTAGCCGCTGTCGTCCTTGTAGAGGTAAGTCATCTCTTTATTTTCGACGTTTGGCACTTCGAATTTCTCACCTGATTTGAAGGTCACTTCAAGATTTTGGCCGGTGAGAAGATTTCTCAGTTTAGTGCGTGAGAACTGATTGCCCTTGCCAGGTTTTACGTGTTGGAAATCAACGATCACGTACGGCTTTCCCTCAACCATGATCTTAAGACCTTTTTTAAAATCCCCTGTTTCGTACATAGCATCCCCGTGTGAAATAATGAGGAGCCAATATAAGCCAAAAAGGCGGGGGCTGGTCAATTAAAGCTGCCGATACTCACCAATATTGCGAAGCATCATTTCAAGGACCTCAAGTTTTCTTTGCTGGATCGCTTTTTCCCGAGAGACTAAAGGTTTCAAAGGGGTGGCTTGTCCTCCATCGGAAGCCGCCATTGAGGGGCCGCTTCGGCTGTGGAGAAGTTTGAGCCTTTGTAAAATTTCCGGATGATCTCCAAACTCAGATTGAGCATCAGTCAATAGCATTTTTGCCTTGGTTAGATCACTGCGTACAATAAGAGCATCGATGAGGGAGATCGTTCTCTCCAGCCCCTGAGGGGACGGAGACGGAGGCGACGAAGTTTTAGTGACTTCTTTTTCATTCCTTGGTTCTTCTTCTGGCTCGTCCTCGGTCCAAAATTGTTCTTTGAGAGAAGCAATTTTACTCATTTCAAAAACATCATCCTCATATTCGTCCGCCGTCAAGCTTTCGAGTTTCGCCACGGCTTTGCGGGCACGTTCACTTTGCGGATTCAAAAATAAAACCATCTTAAAAGCCTTGAGGGCCTCTTTGGGACGTTTGCTTTGTAAATAAATCTCTGCTTGAAGGTGGTGGGCCATGATATTTTCAGGTGCCAGCTCCACGGCTTTGCGTATGAGTTTCAAACTCTCCTCGGGCTTGCTCAAATCCTTCATGATCCGCGCATAAACGACAAAGCCCGAAGCAAACGAGGGGTGACGCTTCACTCCAGCGCTGACAATTTGTTCGGCTTCTTTCAGCATCCCCCTCTCGCGATAGGCATCCGCCAAGGGAGCAAAGACCTGAGAGTTCGCGTCTTTTTGCAGAATCATTTGATATTTTTCAATAGCGCTTGCTTCGATTTTGGGCATGGATTTATCATGACATCCCCACTTTATAATTTCAACAGAGCTTTTTATTGACCTCCTTGCGGGGACGAATTCAAATACGCTGATGAGTTATCTAATTTTAGGCGTTGACCCCGGTTCACGCATCACAGGATTTGGTTTGGTTCGGGTTCAGCGAGGTGGATGCCTTGAGCACGTGAGTCATGGGACTATCGTAATGGATGTGGAGGGGGAATTTCCCCAACGCATGATGGAGCTGGGCAGTGCTTTCTCTGAAATCATGCAAAAATATCGCCCGAATCATGTCGCCATTGAAAAAATATTCCTGGGTAAAAATGCGGATAGCGCCTTCAAGTTGGGACATGCTCGCGGCGTAGCGATGTACGAATCCATCCGTGGTGGTGCTCAAGTCTTTGAATACGCCACGCGCCTTGTAAAAAAAGGCGTGACAGGAAACGGCGGAGCTAGCAAAGAACAGGTGCAAGCTGTATTGAAATCTTTGTTAAGTTTACGAAAGATTGATCGTCTTGATGCCTCCGATGCCTTGGCAATGGCTTGCCATCATGCCTACGAAGTTCAAAGGCAACGCCTGGTTCGTCGCGCCATTGAAATATAAAGCGTTAGAAAAAATCTAATTTAAGAGGTCTTATGATTGGTTTTTTAAGAGGAATTTTAGTAGAGGTTGCGGCTGATGTGGCCCTGATGGACGTGAACGGCGTGGGTTACGAGATTTTGGCTTCTGGCAATACTTTATCCGACCTGCAAACATTTATCGGCAAAGAAATCATTGTATGGATTCATACTCATGTTCGTGAAGATGCTTTCCAACTTTTCGGCTTTCATTCCAAAGAAGAGAAAAATTTGTTTTTATCACTTTTGAAAGTCAATGGCATAGGGCCTAAGATGGCTTTGAGCATTTTGTCCGGTGCACGCGTTGAACAAATTTATGAGATGATAGAAAGCAGCAATGCCAAAGCGCTTTCCTGTTTACCCAAGGTAGGGAAGAAAACAGCCGAGCAAATGATTTTGACTCTTAAAGGAAAACTGGTTCTCCTCGAAAAAAGCGATGCAAAGAAGAAGGCTTCTGGTACTTTGCTAGAGATCACTTCGGCCTTATTGAATTTGGGCTTTAAGCCGCAGGCTGTGGAACAATTCATTTCAACGCTTCCCCAAGATGCCGACTTGGAAGAGGGAGTTCGCCGTGGGTTGGCAGCATTAGCACAACCCTTATAGAAATCAGAAATTAGAGTAAAAATAGAAATAGAGTAAAGAAGAAGAGTAAAGAAGAAGAGAAGATGGAGTGGGTTTGGGACGTATTTTAGAGGGTGACCCGGCAGAGGGTGAAAAATCTTGGGAAAATGTTTTAAGACCTCAAAATTTTGAGGATTTTCCGGGACAGCATGAGGTGAAAGACAAGCTGAAGATTTTTGTGAGTGCTGCGAAGGGCCGTGGCGAGGCTTTGGATCATACTCTGCTGAGCGGTCCTCCGGGACTTGGTAAGACCACCTTAGCAAAAATTATTGCCAATGATTTGGGTGCGGATTTTAAAGCCACCTCTGCACCGGCCATTGATAAAAAAGGGGATCTGGCTGCGATCTTAACCAGCCTGAAACCTCAAGCGGTTTTATTTATTGATGAGATTCATCGACTGAGTCGTCACGTGGAGGAGTATCTTTACACCGCGATGGAGGATTTTTTTATCGACATCGTGACAGGAGATGGACTGGGGGCCCGCTCAATGAAATTCCAATTAGCGCCCTTCACTTTAATTGGAGCGACGACGCGGGCGGGGCTTTTGAATGCTCCTTTTCGAGATCGTTTTGGAATTGTCGAGAGATTGCATTTTTACGATAAAGAGTCTCTGCAACAAATTCTCGAGCGTGATGCTAAACTTCTGAATATTGCTCTTGAGCCCAAGGGAGCCGCAGAGATTTCTCGTCGCTCTCGGGGAACTCCGCGGGTGGCTATTCGTTTGTTAAAGCGTGTGCGCGATTTCGCGCAAGTTCAAGGCAACGGTCTGATCACTCAAGATCTTGCCAACTCCGCGCTTAATAAATTGGGCGTGGATCGCTTCGGACTGGATCTTATGGACCGTCGTATTCTTCAACTGATTCATGAAAAGTATGCTGGAGGCCCGGTGGGGGTGGAGACCATTGCCGCAGCTTTAAGTGAAGAGCGCGAAACGATTGAAGAGGTTTATGAACCTTTCCTATTGCAAGAAGGCTTTTTGCAAAAGACCCAACGAGGCCGCGTCCTGACAGAGTTTGCAAAAAACCAAATCTTGGATTCTTCACTGAGCCTCCTTTGATTCAGATTTTAGGCTGGGTGCGTGTCTTATTTTGAGGCTCGTGTCTATGATTATCTGTATTGATCTATTATAAATTGTTTACGTTAAGTATCTTTTTCTTTCTGTCGATATTTAAGTATGAAATTAATCAAAAACCACCACGGCACGAGCCTTGTCACTGTTCTGATGGCCACTGGCATTGGCGCCATTATTTTAGCTGGGATCACGACCATGATCACAGACGTGTTCAAATCCCAGCGCACGGCCCAGTCTAAAGATGCCCACCGAGAACTGACGGTCAGCATCCGTCAACTTTTAACAGATCCGGTTATTTGTTCGGCAAGCTTCAAAGGAGAGGATCCGGCGGGGACTGGGTTTACAAGAACTCAAATCGTGGATGCCGCCACTCCCCCCAATATAAAATATCAAACCGGAGTGAATTACCTTAATAATCTCGTCACCATCACCGGGTTTGAAGTCAGGGGTTTCGTTGCAGATAATCCCACTGTTAACGATAAAATAGGAAAAGCTGAACTCAACATCAAGATGAATAAACTGGGTTCCACCATTGGCAGCCCCCAGATGACGACGACTGTGTTTCTGCAGGCGACTTTAAACGCGGCCGATACTAATCTTAATAGTTGTTATGCCCTGGGGCTTGCGGATTCACTGTGGCAAATCTCGCCTGCGAATATGGCTGATATTTATTATCCCAGTGGCAACGTCGGTATAGGAATAGGAAATCCGGGTGATTTGCTTCATGTGAATGGTTCAATTTCTTCAACGGCATCAGCGACGGGGGCTATTCCAACTTCCATTCGACTCGACTATTGCGGCAACTGCGGCACAGCTGGCGGGGGAGCGAGCCGCATCTCGGCCATTGGCGCTGATGTCGCGAACCGGGGCGAATTCCGTATTGACCAGTACAGCACTGATGCTACGAACCACTATGTTCCATTTTTCATTAACCGCTCCGGCAATGTCGGCATTGGGACCACGGCGCCGCGAATGGGCTTTGATGTTATAGTCCCGGTGGCGCAGGGTGCTTCATCTTTTGGGGCGCAGGGCTCGACGAAGGCGGTTGCTGCAGGAATTCCTCCCGCACGACCAAATCCCACCGTTTATGGTTGGGACTTTAGCACCAGTAATCATGTGCCGTTGGAGTTACGTGCGGAGCCAGGCCCTCAACTCTATTTGGATACCAATGGCTACATTGGTATAGGGAGAACAGCTCCATTGGCAAATTTACATATAATGAGTAACAATGCCCCCGCCAGACTTGCGATCCATAATCCTCAGGAAGAGAGTGTTTTTCTAGAGCTGGCTGGTACGGGAGGTGTCGGAGGAGCCGAGGGCTTTGAAATTGAGTACCAAAATAACGGTGGCGATACTTTTCTACGCAATCGTTATCCCATAGGAAATGTTTACTTTCAAACGAGTACAGCATCGGGTGCCCCTAAAACAAATATGACCTTATCGTATACTGGCAACGTTGGCATAGGTCTTATCACGCCCAACTACCTGCTCGATGTGGGCGGAGATATCAATGCATCCGGTAGTGTGAGGGCTTCTGGTGTGGCCCTCAGTTCTGATGTCAGATTTAAGCGGGATATACATACACTAGATAATGTTCTTGGAAAAATTTTGAAACTCCGAGGGGTCAGCTACGAATGGCGAAGTGAAGAATTTCCTGAAAAGCATTTCACCACTCGCCCGCAAATCGGTGTCATTGCCCAGGAAGTTGAACAAGAGTTCCCTGAACTCGTGGATACTGATAAAAATGGCTATAAGTCCGTGAACTATCCAGCACTAGTTTCCCCCTTGATTGAATCCACTAAGGAGTTATATGGCATGTGTAAGGCCAATGAGGGTCAAATCAAAGAGATCTCCCGCAAGCTTGCCTCTGTTGAGAATAAGGCCTCTAAACTCGAAGCTGAGAATGCCCTACTCAAAGCACGGCTGGAACGAATCGAGAGAATACTCCAATCCCCTTCCAAATAGCTCTGGAAAAACTGAAACTCTGGTTTGATAAACTCAAACGAGTTTTTTTCGAACCTTCAAACGATCTCGGGGATAATTCAATTGTTTTAAAGAAGGATTTACCAGCTAATTAGCGTCAAAAAACTAAAGAAAATGGGTATTTTTTCCGATATTTTAGAATATGAAAACTCCCCGTAGTACGTTACTAACACCTCCAAGAAAGGCCTTTTTAAGGCAGCTTATTTTAGGGCTGTCTTCCGTATTCTTAATTATGGAGCCTGCGCTGGCCGCGACTTCAGGCTTTACTTATAGCGGTAAAATCTTAGACTCCAACAATGCTCCGGTCACGGCCACTGCGGTGATCTTTACAGTCACGGTCTTTGACCCCGCCGGGAAATGCTGGCTTTATACCGAGCAAAGAAAATTGGATTTATCCCAAACCGCCGGAACCTTTTCCTTTGAAATTGGCTCCAGCGACATCTCAACTCTTTATGGAGCTCCTCCTTCATTTAACAACCAATCCAGT